>CAZYIJ010000090.1:0-8601 GCA_964647425.1 uncultured Anaerolineaceae bacterium | reverse complement strand
ATGGCATGGGTTTTCAACCATTTTTCCGCGACCACCACAAGTGGGGCAGGTTGTTACCTGCACCATTGAACCTAAGAAGGTCTGTTGCACCTGGCGAACCTCACCCTGTCCTTTACAGGTCGAGCAAGTGACTGGCTGTGTGCCCGGTTCAGCGCCAGAGCCATCGCAAACCGTGCAGCGCTCGTTGCGGGTCACTTCCACTTCTTTTTCGGCACCAAAAATTGCTTCCTCAAAAGTGAGTTTCAGATGTCCGGTAATATCAGCTCCTCGCCGGGGGGCGTTTTGGCGACGGCGTGAACCAGACATGCCGCCGAAACCGCCCATTCCACCAAAACCAAACAGTGTTTCGAACAGATCTGAAAGATCCATACTCGAATAATCAGGCATTCCCTGGGTGTTGACGCCCGAGAAACCGAAACGGTCATAAGCGGCACGCTTGTCTGTGTCGCTGAGTATGCCATAAGCCTCGTTGATCTCTTTGAATTTTTCTTCAGCGTCAGCAGCTTTATTGACGTCAGGGTGATATTGACGAGCAAGATCGCGGAAGGCTTTTTTTATGTCATCCTGGCTGGCGCTTTTGGGAATGCCCAGCACTTCGTAGTAATCTCGTTTTTCTGCCATAGTACTTCTTCTCGTAGTATTTCACAGTAACACCTGGTGTTTACTTGCACAGGCACCAGGTGTTCTAATTTTACATAGTATACGGAAATTAATCCGCTTGAGTATATTCACCCTCAACCACGTCAGGATCGTCGCTTGGAGTCGTTTGATCTCCCTCTGTAGGTTCAGACTCTTCCGGTTGTTCAGCTTGCTGCGCATAAGCGGCCTGACCAATTTCCTGTAAGACCTTGTTTAATTCTTCAACGGCGTTATGAATAACGCTGGTGTCATTTTGATCTCTGACGGAGCGAACATTGGCAATAGCGTCATCCAATTTGGCTTTCGCATCAGCCGGCACTTTTTCTCCCAGGTCTTTGACGGTCTTTTCAGCCCTGTAAATATCGTTATCGGCAGTGTTGCGGGCTTCAATCAGTTCACGATACTTTTGATCTTCTTCAGCATGATTTTCAGCTTCACGTCGCATCTGTTCCACTTCTTCTTTACTCAAACCAGAGGAATCAGTAATGGTGATATTCTGTTGGCGATTAGTGGCTTTATCTTTGGCGGTCACTTCCAGGATGCCGTTGGCATTGATATCAAAAATCACCTCGATTTGCGGAATGCCGCGGGGAGCAGGCGGAATGCCATCCAGCGTGAACTTGCCAAGCGATTTGTTGTCGGCTGCCATGGTTCGTTCACCCTGCAGCACATGGATTTCGACTGAAGTCTGGCTGTCAGAAGCAGTACTGAAAACCTGGCTGTCACGCGTGGGGATGGTGGTGTTGCGTTTGATCAAGGGAGTGGAAACTCCACCAAGCGTTTCAATCGACAGCGTTAGAGGAGTCACATCCAGAAGTAAAACATCTTTTACCTCACCACCCAGGACGCCTGCCTGGATAGCGGCACCGATGGCAACAACCTCATCCGGATTGACACCCTTATGGGGTTCTTTGTTAAAGAACTGGCGAACAGCATCCATCACGGCTGGCATTCGGGTCATTCCACCGACCATGACAACTTCGTCGATGTCAGTCGTTTTCAGGTTGGCGTCATCCAACGCTTGCTGAACAGGTTTAAGTGATTTTTGGATCAAGTCACCAGTCAATTGTTCCAGTTTGGAGCGAGTCAGAGTAGTTACAAGATGCTTGGGTCCGGAAGCGTCTGCGGTGATATAAGGCAGGTTGATCTCAGATTGCATTGTGCTGGAGAGTTCAATTTTTGCCTTTTCTGCGGCTTCTTTGAGCCGTTGTAGTGCCTGGCGGTCCTGGCGCAGATTGATGTTATTTTCCTTCTTAAATTCGTCTGCGAGCCAATCAATAATTCGTTGATCAAAGTCGTCGCCGCCCAGGAAGGTATCTCCTGAGGTAGATTTAACCTGGAATACGCCTTCACCCACCTCAAGTACGGAAATATCAAAAGTACCTCCACCGAGGTCATAAACAGCAATAATTTCGTTTCGTTCTTTTTTGTCTAATCCGTAGGCTAAGGATGATGCGGTTGGTTCGTTGATGATGCGCAGTACTTCCAGTCCAGCGATTTTGCCGGCATCTTTGGTGGCGTTTCGTTGCGCGTCGTTGAAATAAGCAGGAACAGTGATGACTGCCTGGTTAACTTGTTCACCCAGGTATGCTTCAGCATCCCGTTTGAGTTTTCCCAATATCATGGCGGAGATTTCTGGGGCAGTGTAATCTTTGTTGTCCAGCATGACCCGCACATCGCCATTAGGAGCACTGTTGATCTTATATGGCACCAGGCTCATAGCACGCTGAACTTCGGGGTCATCAGTTTTTCGACCCATAAAGCGTTTGATCGAGAAAATAGTGTTCTCGGGGTTGATGATTGCCTGGTTCCGGGCGACTTGCCCTACCAGCCGTTCACCATTTTTGTTGACAGCTACTACCGAAGGAACGAGGCGCTGCCCTTCTGCGGAAGTGATCACTACCGGTTCGCCGCCGATCATCACTGCGGCTGCTGAGTTGGTTGTACCTAAGTCAATACCTATGATTTTTGCCATTTTTTCTCCTATTTTGCTACCCGAACGAGGGCTGGTCTGATAATTTTGTCTTTTAGTTGATATCCAGTTTGAAGGACTTCGATGATTTCTCCATCACTGAACTGGTCATTTTCTTCGTGGGTGACTGCTTCCTGGTTGATCGGATCAAACTGATCACCTGGTTTGAGGTCGATCACAGTAACATTCTGCGCTTCCAGGGTTTTCAACAACTTCTTGCGAATCAAATCTATGCCCGCAATCCAATTGGCACAATCTGGGTCTGAAGGTGGATGATTGAGCGCTCGCTCCAGGTCGTCCACAACAGGTAAAAAGATTTTCACCTGGTCTGCAACCACTCGGTCCGCCAGTGCAGCGTTTTCCTGATCGACGCGGCGTTTGTAGTTTGCAAAACTGGCGCGTTCCCGCTGGAGGCTATCCAAATATTCATCAGCTTTGGCGAGGGCGGCGTCGAGTTCATCTTGAATATCGTCTGCCTCCTGGAGCTTTTCTTCTTTATTTTCCATATTTTCGGTGTTGTTTTTATCTTCTTCAGTCATAAAATCCTCAATAATCTTGATGGTTGTTAGTTTACTAAGTTGTCAGAGACCAAACCGGACATCAATTCTGCAATATAGCGGACGGTGCTGATGGTCTGGCTGTAGGGCATGCGCATGGGGCCCAGGATGCCAAGGGCACCAGAAAGTTGATCGGGTACGCCGTAACGAGTCAAAATGACCGAACAGTTTTGCAGTTCATGCCAGGTGTTTTCGCCACCGATCAGCACTTGCACTCCGCCGATTTCTTCAGTCAATACGGTTCTCGCGATCAGGTCATCAAGCATGGGGCGCTCTTCCAATAAGCGCAATGGTGAATTGTCGGGTCGGTAATCTGAGAATTCTGGTTCAGCCAACACATTGGTCAATCCATCCAGATAGAGCTCGCCTGTGACCAGCTTGCTGGCAAGGCTTAGCTGATCGATCACAGCCGCCACTACCTGGTTCAGAAAAGGATCTGAAAAAGTAGATAGGTTCTTAATTTGTTCAAGACTGGCGTTTTCACATAAGTGATTGACTTGGGCGGCTGCTTGAGAGAGCTGCTCCTGGCTGCGAATCGTGTCCAGCGAAAGTATTTGCTGCTGAATCTCACCGCCAACCAAAACCAGGACCATCAGAACTTGAGATGCTCGGGTGGCAATGAGTTCCAGGTGTTTGAAAGTGACTTTTTCACTATGCGGAGCAGTAACGATTGACACTGCCTGTGATTGATTGGCGAGCACAGAAGCTGCCAGCGGAAGCCAATATTCCAATCCTTTGCGGGATTGATAGAATTGGTGGGCAATGGTGTTGCGCGTAGCCGATGGCAGCGTGGTGTGTTGAACCAGGTTGCTTACAAAAAAGCGGTAGCCTTCCTCGGTCGGAACGCGGCCAGCGGAAGTGTGTGGTTGTCGTAGAAAGCCCATCTCGGTCAAGGCGTTCATCTCAATCCGAACGGTAGCTGAACTAATTTTAAGGCTGTATCCGTTGATCAATGCTTTAGACGCGACCGGCTGAGCTGTGCGGGTGTGTTCATGCACAATCAGGGAGAGAATAATTTTTTGTCGGTCGGTTAATTCTTTCATCTTTTTTCATAATTAGCACTCTCGAACTGAGAGTGCTAATTCTTTCAATTTAATGTTACCATGTGGTAATTTACTCGTCAAGAAAAGCATACCTGAGTAAGGTTAATATTGTGTTAGAAGAGCTTTGTCTGTGTTACTAATGGTCGAAAATCATTTCGATTATGATGGTGAATGTCGATCTATAACAACCTGAACCACATGTCGGTCAATGCCCCCAAATCGATACTTATACTCTTCATCCCCACGCATCAGGTCCACTTCTTTCAAACCATTGTCGATCGCCCACTGAATTAATTTGCCCAACAACACCCAACCTGGAGATGCTTTGGAAAATTCGGGATTCCAACCAGTGTTATAGACCCACAACTTATAGTCACAGGTAAAGTTCAAATAGGCAGCAGCTTGCTCTCCATCCAGCATCAAGCTCGCAAACTGTAGACAAGCGGGTATATCAGAATTTTGAGCAAATCCTAACAAAAATTGCTCTGTCGCTGGAGTTAGAAAAGCAGCTTTTTTTTCTGCATAGCGCATTAATTCAATAAAGCGCTTTGTTTCCTCTTCAATATTGGTTGAGGTTTCCAAAAAGACCAGCTCAACCTGGTAATCTCGCTCGATGTTGCGCTCTTTCCGGCGTATTTCGTGACGCTGCTTTTTGTTAAGTGTATAGAGGTAATCTTCCCAGGTAGCAGGCAGGTGAATAGACGGTGATGGTTGCAGAACTTTCATTTCAAAATTTTTCTGCTTTTGTTGACAAAGACCCTCCAATAAGGCAAGACTCCTTGATTCATCCTGGATATTTGCTAATTCCAGCACTTTTGTGTCGAAGTCCTGATTTAGATCGACAAAATCCAATAACTGGATGAGAAATTCATCCAATTTTTCAGGCAGGCAGATGAAATCAAGATAGTCCGTTACCTCAATTTGACCAATGAAGCGAAGGGCAGATTCAAACCCCTCTTTGTGAGAGGAAAAAAGCGGAGCGACCCCAACTAAATTTCCATTTTCCCTGGCAGTGATGATCTGTAGGCTCGAATTTTCTTTTGGCCACTCACCACCGCCCAAAGTCTGCCACCAATTGAACAAATACCAAAATTGGAGGAAGGGGTAAGGACGGAAACTGGCAGTAACCAATTTGTCCCATTCAGGGCGAAGCGCTTCCCATTCGTTTTCACTCGTTATAAGGTCTAATTGCATGCACCGAATTATACTCTCTGGCACGAATTGTGTACTGTTTGTACCAGGCATTATTGCATTTAACAGAAAAGGTGTGTTATGAAATTTGATCTGAAAATATTTCAACCCGATGGACAGCAAACTTCTTTGATGGGTTTTGAAAGCCCAAAACAGCGGGTCAGGGGAAGGGAAACGGATCTGCTTTTGGTATTTCTCAGCTTAAAGAATTCCTCTGAGCCCATTGATGCTCTGAAGAGCGAGTTGGAAGAATTAGCTAACGCCTTTTTCAGAACCAGTGGATCAGTTACCAAGGCAATTCGGGAGTTCGTGGATGGCTTGAACCGCTCTTTTATGCAAAAGAATCATCGCTTTGATCAACCTGAATCCTGGCAGACCGCCAGTTTGTCATTAGGCGTGATCCATCAAGACACTCTTTTTCTGGCTCAAATCGGAGCCAGCCAGGCACTGGTATTTTCGGATGAAAAATTGAAATCGTTTTTCGACGAAACACTTGATCAACGAGGACTGGGCGTGGCAACAGTCACGAACCCCCGCTATTATCAATTGTCTCTGAAGGGCAACGAAACCGTTATATTCACCGCACCGTTTGAAGACGAAACAGCTGAACTGGATGATATTTCACTCGTCATTGGAGAATTGACTCTCAGGATGGAAGAAAACCAAGCCCTGGGGATCGCACAAATTAAAGTTGGTTCGGGTCAGGTTGAGACCTCTGATCTTGGCTCCTTTGATTTCGTATCTTTATTGCCTTCAGATAAAAAAACATCTAACTCTGTTGAGACACCTACCTCGCCAGAGGTTCCACCAGAGTTGCAGAGTGCTGAAGATGAGCAAGAAACCATCGCCTATGAACCATCTTTGGCAGAAGATCTGTTTGGTCAGGCTGTGCTTTATCAGCATACCCAGCACGAGGAACTGCCTGAAGAAGGAAAAACAGAAGTACCATCTGCTGAACCTGAGCCTTTAATTGATGAAATTATTGCGACCGAAGATCAAGCTGAACCCCTGGATCTGGATCAGGATGTCCCTGCCAAACGAGAACTTGAATTACCCGATTTTGAGGTCATTAAGGATAAAGCGCTCCAGGGAGTCGCGACAGGGGCTGGCTGGCTGCGAAATGTGGAAGATAAGGCAGAAACGATCGTGTCTGCAGGAAAGCAAACTGGAGCGACAGAACCAATCGTAAGTGTTAAGGAACTGCCTCCACTGACGAAGGCGTTGATTGCGATATTGGTGCCGTTGCTGATCGTGTTTGTGGCAGCGATGGTTTTCTTTAATCGCGGCGAAGACCATGAATATGCTTACTATCTGGCACAAGCGCAGGCATCAGTCAACAATGCCGCCCTGATGCAGACAACAGAACTGCAGCGGGAAGGTTGGGAACAAGCCCTTGTTTGGCTGGACCAGGCTGCGGCATACCAGGACACGGCTGAGGTACAAACACTGCGACAGCGAGTTCAAATTGCTCTGGATGAATTGGATGGAGCCAGAAGGCTTCAATATGTACCCGCTTTTGCAGCAGGTCTCTATCCTGATCTCGAAATCAGTGCAATTGTATCTTTGAATAATGACCTGTATTTGCTCGACCAAGCCAGTGGTTCTGTGAAATATCTGCGCTTGTTTTCCTCCGGGTATGAAATGGATAGCGAATTTGTTTGTGGACCAGGAACGTACGAGGGTGTCCAGGTGGGCGAATTGGTCGATCTGATCAACATCCCGCTTAATAACCCTGCCAAGGCTCCGGTAATGGCGATTGACGCTGAAGGGAACCTGATTTATTGCTCACCTGGAAGCAGCCCGAGTGCCGCCCACCTTCCAGCACCAGAAATCGGATGGAATTCATTAACACGAATGACTTTTGACAGCAATCGTCTTTACGTTCTCGACCCGGGCAACAAGGCGCTTTGGATCTATCGTGGGTTTACTGCCAATTTTAATAATCCCCCTGATGCTTATTTTGATGAAGAGTTAATCAATCTCAGCGATGCAGTTGACTTTGAGGTGGAAGGCGAAGAGTTGTTCTTACTGCATGCTGATGGGCATAGTTCGCACTGCCTGGCTTCGTTTGTTACTGGGGAGACCTCTTGTGACGATCCCTATCCTTACCTGGATGCAGGCACCAGCGGCGCAAATGTAGATTTTTCCACCCTGAAATTTGAACAGATCGCCTATTCTCCGCCACCAGATCCTTCAATTTACTATCTTGAAGCAGAAAAAGCGGAACTGTATCAATTCAGCTTGCGCCTGAACCTGAATAAGGTATTGCGGTCGGGGGTAAGTGAAGGGGTGTTGTCTAAGGGAAAAGCAAGCACGTTCTACGTCAGCCCGGATCGCCGCGTGTTCCTGGCCTTTGGCAACCAGCTCTATTATGCGGTTTTGCCTTAAGGTTTTTGAAGATTTGGCAGAAAATATAACCTGGCTTCTACGGTACAATTCTCCCCATGAAACTAAGCCGGATGCTTGACCCACGCGGAACCAAATATGCCTATCTGGTCCTGGCAATGGTCCTTAACATTGCCTGGGCACTGCTCTTCTTTAGCCTGATGGATTCGATGATGCTGCGCTATGGTGAATTGATGCAGGGGGTCGACACCACCCTCATGTTGGGCATCTTCCTGGGCGCGCTGACGATCGGCTTCCTGATCACCCTGGTGGCAAAAGACCGCCGTGGTCCGACTTATGGGATCTATGGTGGTATTGCTGGCTTGGTCGTGATCGTCCTTATGACCTGGAAGTCCGGTTTGCTGGCTGCCCTGGTTGGTTTCATGGCGATTTTTGGGGGCATCAACGGCGGCACACTCGGGGAAATGTCCCAGCAGATTCAGCGCAAGAAAAATAAGAAGTAATCCTCGCACTTTTTTTACCCACTCCACAGGAGGGGAAATTGAAGAGGGTGGGGTGCAAAGACATCTTTTATGTCGTCTTTGCGAGCTCCCGTTTTAGATTATCGGAAACAGAAAAAATAAATAAGGGAGCGTGGCAATCTGCCTTTAATGATCCACCTCAAAATAACGCACTTAACAATATTGGTGCGTGGATTGCTTTCTTAAGATTGTGTGAGTCGATAATTCTTACTTGGGGGAATAAGGATAAGGAATAAATGTGATGAAATTAAATTTTTATGTAGGGGACGGCTTCCATTGTATGACACCACATAGGTGACAATTTGTGACAGGACATGGGTTACACTTTTGAT
>CAZYIJ010000089.1:0-8604 GCA_964647425.1 uncultured Anaerolineaceae bacterium | reverse complement strand
GAGTGCTTGAGTTTGGTGATAGCAAGGGCGCAATTCAATTGATCCATGAAATGGGCAAAGGTTCGCCTTTAGGTCGAACCTTAAGTGGAGGCACTGGCACAACTGGCAAAATCTACGGTGTCAAGCGTGTACCTGCGGTCAAAGGACAAGGCATGCCCGCTTACGAACCTCGTGCTGTAAAGGGCATCGGTATTACCTACGCGACCACAACCATGGGAGCAGACCACACAGCCGGTTACACTATCTGCCCTGAAATTTTAGGCGTCAGTGGTAAATTAGACCCCTTGAGCCCGGAAGGTAAAGCTGCCTTGAGTCGAGCGTTTCAGGCGACAACCGCCTTCATTGATTCAAGTGGTCACTGCTTGTTCATTGCCTTCCCCATTCTGGACATCGCCAGTGGGTTTGAAGGCATGATCCAGGAGTGTAACGGCATCTTAGGAACAAATTGGGATGCAGACGCGATTGTTGCTTATGGAGCTCAGACTCTACGAGTAGAAAGAGCTTTCAATGAAGCTGCTGGTCTTTCCAAGGAATCTGACCGTATTCCTGAGTTCATGAAAACAGAACCGCTGCCCCCTCACAACCAGGTCTTTGATATTCCTGATGCTGCGCTTGACTCTGTCTTTGAAGATATGTAAGAGAACAGATTGTCAATTAAATAGATTGGGATGATTTTTGTCGAGTAATATCGATAGAGATCATCCCAACATCATAATTGCTGATACAATCAGCTACTACTTTTCGTGCGGCAGAAAACTGCCAGAATGAACCATTTATGACAGATATTACACCAAACTCAAATGGAGAGATCCTGATTCCTGACGGTTTTTTAGAACGCAGGCGATTAGATCCACAGACCCAGTTTTGGCTTGATGAACGAGAAGGTGACCTGATCCTTTATCCAAGGGTACCTGACGCGCGTAAATTGTATATAGAAGCGACAACAGCTTGCAACCTTACCTGTCAGACTTGTATTCGTAACTCCTGGGCAGACCCGAACGCTCACATGGATGACGCGACTTTTCAGCGGATTCTTGAGAGCATCAAAAAACTTCCTCAACTTGAACGTGTAATTTTTACCAGTTTCGGAGAACCAATGGTTAATCCGAAACTTTTTTCAATGATTGAGGCTGTGCGAAAACTCGGATTGGAGGTGACTCTTGGGACCAATGGGGTACTCCTCACGGAAAAGGTCACCAGAACCTTAATTCGCCTGGGGGTCGACCAATTAGTAGTTTCAATCGATGGAGGAAAACCCGCAACTTACGAAGGTATCAGAGGTACTCAACTTTCAATCATCATAAAAAACCTGGAAACATTCAACCAGGTCAAAAATGAATTGGGAGTGGTTAAACCCACTTTGGCAGTGGAGTTTGTTGCCATGCGCAGCAATTTGGACGAATTGAAAGAAGTTCTAAACCTGGCTTCCGAATTGAACGCGTCCCGCCTGATTGTTTCGAACGTTTTACCTTATACCGAAGAGATGAATGAAGAAAAATTGTATGGATATGGTCCGCAGGAGCCCCTTTATATTGGTTCGTGGCCAGTCAAATCGACCGATACCTGGGTTCGTTGGGGTGTTATCGAAACCCCGCGTATGTTTTGGGGTGCAGAGAGGCGCTGCCGATTTGTACAGGACAAATCGCTGGTTGTGAGATGGGACGGCAACGTTTCGCCTTGCTATGCCTATTCCCACAGCTACCAATACTACACAATTGATGGCGTATTAAAGAATGTTGAGCAATACACGTTGGGAAATGTGAACGAACAACTTCTGGATGAAATTTGGATGAGCGAGGAGTACACTCGTTTCCGTAGTAATGTTCGTGCGTTTCACTTTCCGTCCTGCCCGGATTGTGACCTGCGGGAAACTTGCGACTTGCGCCAGGACAACCAGGGTTGTTGGGGACCTAACCCCTCGTGCGCGGATTGTTTGTGGGCGCAGGATATTGTTCGCTGTCCATAAGGAAAACATGATTGTAAAGATCAGAGTGTTTGCTACATTGCGAAAATACCTTCCCGATCTTGACCTTGGTGAGAGTGTGGAAGTGAACCTTGAGCAAGGATCGACGATAGGGCAGTTGATTGAACATTTGGGTATCCCCGAAGCAGAAATCAAGTTAGTTTATGTAAATGGTCATTATCGTGAATGGGATTATGTTTTGTCAGAAAACGATGAGATCGGATTTTTTTCCCCAGTTGGTGGAGGTTGAGGGTTATGAAAGTGGAAATTTGGTTGTATGGTGAACTATCTCGCTATGGAGAGAGCCCACAAAAAGGTTTTTCCAGTCTCAGTCTTGAACTGAAAGAAGGTATCACCATCGCAGAAATACTGCAGACCTTGAAAATGCCGACTGAAGAACGGGGGATCACATTTTTAAACGGCAATTTAAGCGCTCTGCCTGGTTTGCAGCCTGATTTGGATCAAGTTGTGGTGGATGGTGATCGGATTTCATTCTTTGACCACCGCAGCATGTGGCCGTTTCAATACCGGCACGGAGCCGCGTTGTCAGAGGGGCTTAAGGGTGTGTTGGAAACCGACCCCGAAGCACTCATGCACCACCAACAAAAAGAGGAGTAGGGGCAGACGGGCGCGAAGAGTGTCAGGGTTTGTTGGAGCGTGATTTGCCAATGCCTTTAGCCAGTTCTTGCATGGTCTCCTGACCTTGCAAGCGCTCTGACCGAAGGTCTCCATCTACGCTTGTCCAAAAGGAACGATTGGAAGTTCAGCATTTTCGCCATTGAGCCAATAACCGGTAGATGAGTGCCGCCAATGTTCTGGTAATTTCACAAACCCTTTTCTGACAGGATTTTCGTGTATGTAATTGATTTTTTGCCTCAAGAACTGCTTAGTAGCCAGTGCTTCAGCATGCCAACCAGGCTGCCAAAGTTGACGAACTCGGTCGTTGAGCTGTTTAGCTCGAATTGCTTGAGAAAATGATTCTGATAGGTTTGCATCAATATAATCTGCAAGCCTGTTGCCCGTAAATTTACGGAAATCTGCCAAAGTCTTACCCAAGCGCTCGTTATCGTAATCTGCATCAGAAACGATGAGATGAATGTGATTTGGCATGATCACGTAGGCATGGATACGTAATTGTTTGTTGGTATGACAAAATTGCAGACTATTATTGATAATCTCTATTGGATCGGGATTGATAAAAACGGGCAGCCAGTCAACAACGGTGAAAGTGACAAAGTAAACAATTACACCATCGATGAATTTATAGCTATCCATTGAGCAATTATAGTAGATAAGGTGTGGCTGAATTAATATTGGGTCAGGATTTATGGAGACCTGGCGGTCAAAGACCTCGCGCGGTCAGGAGACCGGCGAGAACGAAGGTTTCCCCTTCAAGAATTTTCTGATGTGGGGGCGGGTTCCGAACCCGCCCGTACGTAGCCGTTCACAAATTGTTGCCGGGTTCAATTCCATTCACTTCGCTCAGGGGCAGGTGCAGCGGAACCCGGACTTCAACGGCTGTGTAACCCACGAAGCGGATGGGTATTAGGAGATCGGCGAGAGTGGTTGGAGAAATGTTGTGATTGGTTCAAACTTGAAAATAACTGATACAATTTGTTCATGAATACGCTTTATTATGGGGATAATCTGGATATTCTCCAGCGGTATGTCAAAGACGAGTCGGTCGACCTGGTATATCTGGACCCGCCTTTCAATTCCAATGCCAATTACAACGTGTTATTTGCCCAAAAAGATGGGGCGCAATCCAGCGCTCAGATCCAGGCGTTTGAAGACACCTGGCAGTGGGACCAGACCGCTATTCAGACTTACACGCACGAGGTGGAAAAAGGCGGACCGGTTGCGGACGCGCTGAGGGCTTTCAACCTGATTTTGGGTGCCAGCAACATGATGGCTTACCTGACCATGATGGCTCCCAGGTTGCAGGAATTGAGACGGGTATTGAAGCCAACAGGAAGTTTATATTTGCACTGCGACCCGACAGCAAGCCATTATTTGAAGGTTTTGCTGGATATGGTGTTTGGGGCAGAGAATTTTCGGAATGAGATAATATGGATAAGATCGAACCCAAAAAGTTTAGGATCTCGGAATTTTGCGAATAGCACTGACACCCTCTTGCGTTACTCTAAAACCAATAATTTCTTTTTTGAATCTCAATATGGAGAGCACGATCCTAATTACGTAGAAAAGGCTTACAGATATAGTGACGAAAGAGGACGCTATCGATTATTACCACTGCTAAATCCCAACGACAACAGGCCAAATCTAACCTACGAATTCATGGGCGTGAAACGGGTTTGGAGATGGACAGAAACACGTATGCAAAAAGCTTTGGAGGAAGGTCTAATAATTCAAACAAAACCGGGCTCTCCACCACAATACAAGAAGTATCTTGCTGATTCAAAAGGAAGGACAGTAACAAATTACTGGCCAGATATTCAACAGGTGTCTGGCAATGAAACACTTGGCTATCCTACTCAAAAACCCCTCGCACTACTTGAGCGCATCATAAGTGCTTCGAGCAATGCTGGCGATGTGGTGTTGGATCCGTTTTGTGGATGTGGCACAGCAATCGCCGCCGCGCAAAAATTGGGGCGGAACTGGATCGGGATCGACATTACTCACCTTGCGATCAGTCTGATCAAAAGGCGCATGGAAGATGCCTTTGGCGATGCTCTCCAATACGAAGTGGTTGGTGAGCCAACCACCGTAGATGGGGCACGAACCCTGGCAGAACAGGACAAATACCAGTTCCAATGGTGGGCGCTGGGTTTGGTGGGTGCCAGACCGGCTGACCAGAAAAAAGGCGCGGATCACGGCATTGATGGGCGGCTTTATTTCCACGACGACAACTCCGGTAAAACCAAGCAGGTTGTCCTCTCGGTAAAGGGTGGGCAGCATGTGCACGTCAGCCACATCCGCGACCTGATCGGCGTTCTGGAACGGGAGAAGGCAGAGATCGGGGTTTACATTAGCCTCGAAGAAGCTTCAAGACCGATGCGGGCGGAGGCTGCCCAGGCGGGCTTTTATCACTCCGATACATGGAACAGGGATTACCCCAGAGTGCAGATCCTGACCATTGAGGAGTTGTTGGAAGGAAAGCAAATCGACATGCCCCCGATCCAGCAGGTGAACCAAACCTTCAGACGCGCAAAGCGAGAAAAGGGAAAAAACGCAAAGCAGTTGGGGCTGTTGGATTGACTTAGATTTAGCGATGTTGTTTTTGCTGGAGGGAGCCTAGTTTAGACTAAGATGTGAAAATTCTGGTCACACCTGTCCAGTCAAATAATGGACATGGTAGTACAACGATCGAGTAAGCTTCCTCAATAAGGTAACCGAGCCGGTCTATCAGATAAGGAGAAATTTTGTATGGATAAGTGGGATGAGACAAGACACTATGTAAATAATTTTAATTTGGAAGATGAGATATCAAAAGTTGACATTAAAAAAATTCAGGATGTAAATCAAGTAATAAAGGATATTAAGAAATTTGGGATAGCAGTAAGTTTTGGGTCGTTTGGAGTTTACAACATAAATAGGGCAATTTTCACTCCAAGAGAGAATGCAAGACAAAAGGGTTCCATTGAAGGTATGACTTCTGCGTTTTCTGAAAGTATGAAAATGTTAAAAGATTCGATACACTATGGATGGGAGCCAGAGATTATTCGAAAAGAACTGGAAAAATCAATAACAAAAAATTATGAAGCCCTGGAACTGGCCAAAATGGAACTTGATGATAGGAAACCCAAAAAAATATATAAAGAAATGTTTTACACATCCAAAATTAATCATCTAATCCAAGTTTGGGATATGCTTTTCTACCCGAAGGAGCAGCAAGCAGAAATATATTTAAAAAGAAAAACGACAAACTGATCAAATAATTGTACGATATTCAACGAAGGAGGTTGATTATGAAAAAAATCCACCTTGCACTATTCGCCTTTTTGTTTATGGTTTCGTGCTCCCCCTCACCTGAGATAATACAAAAGGCGATTGAGCAAACCCAAATAGCTCTTTTACAATCAATTACAGATACACCCGAACCAACCGACGTACCTCTACCAACCGATACACCTGTACCTTCCAATACCCCAACAAGGAAGCCGACTCAGAAACCAACTAGCACAGAAGCCCCTGAAGTTGGCACTTTTTCTAATCCATTCCCTTTTGGGATTCTTGCCCCTTTGATCCTAACATCTGATGGAGAGATTATAAATTTCGACTTAATGGTTGAAGAGGTGATCAGGGGAGACGAAGCTTGGTCATTAATATCGCAAGCTAACATGTTTAATGATCCTCCTCCTGAGGGTTATGACGCGATATTAATTAAAATTTACATAGCGAATACAGGCGCGTCTGGTTTCTTGACACTAGATGAGTATGACTTAGACCTATCTACAAAAGGCAACCTAGTAGATTATGGTTTGTATAGCCCTTGTTGTCTTGGCTCTGCTGGATTAATCGAATTTGATGCAAAATTAAATCCTTCAGGAGAACATACGGGTTGGGTCGCATTTGCAGTTCGATCTGATGATGATTCGCCGATGTTAGTCGTTGGAGCTGATTATGATGGTAGAGGCGGAATGTACTTTTTACTTGGAGATTAACAATAAAAAAGGGCGTATTGTGTTAATTCGACACTAGAAATGTACATTAGAAATTATTCGAGAAAGGATATTATGAAACAAACGATCATCGTATTCATTATTGGAACCATGCTTCTCACTGCGTGTTCTGCTCCACAGTCAGAACAGTTACAGCTACTCATTGAACAAACAATTACTTCCATGCCGACGCAGATACCGTATCCAACTTATACCCCAAACCCCACATATACGCCTTATCCCACTTACACACTTGTCCCTACTGCATCTAAAACTCCCCAGCCAACACAAACTCCCACACAATTGCCGAATGAAGATCCGACAGGTATAGCTGTTGCAAAAAACCATGTTCAAACATGGGAAGCTAAAGGTGTAACTGTAGAATTGTTGCGGGTTCTAATCTGCGACAAAAGCTTCAGTGATGTTAGCACTTTTTCAAATATCCCAGCCTGGAAAAACGCAAAATCATACATAATGTTTGAGTTCAAGGCTTCAAATAATAGCGAGAAGAGGGCAAACCTTATGCTTTTTCAAGGTAGCATGGTTGCAACAGGAGGAAAACAGGTCGAAGGCAGTGACTTTTTGTGGGATTTAGATTATTTTGGGGATGATCCTAGCGGAGATTTAATGCCCGGTGTCTCAATGCAAGGTGGTTTCTGGTTACCACTTGACATCTCCTTTGATGAAATACAGGTCGTTTATCTTGATTTCGTCGGTGCATTTGTTGATAGCACTGGAATTTTTCGTAATATGGAGCTGCAACTCGATATCAGCGATTGGACGTTTGAACCGCGGCTTGAAGATTCGTGAGGTTGCTAAACTTAACAGGATGACCAGCTGACTGGCGAGAACGGGGCAGATATGGGAGACCTGGCGGTCAAAGACCTCGCACGTTATCCCACACGTGCTTACAGCGCTGGGTTGCTTTGCAAGACTGGCGAGAATGGGGACCGGCGAAAGCGTAGGTTCTTTGCTTTTTCCACCCTCGATGGCGGATGATATAATGGCTCAACTATATCAACTACATCAACCTGAGGTTAGCATGAGCGAATTTATTACCTACCACGAAATCGACGCGGCAACGGATGCCGTGCGTGAACGTTTGACCACAATCCCCCAAATTGCCCTCATTCTCGGCTCTGGGCTGGGTGAGCTGGCGGATTCCATTGAGAACCCCACCATCATCCCCACCCACGAGATCCCCTTCTGGCCGGTTTCGACCGTGCCGGGGCATAAAGGGCGCCTGGTGATCGGCGAGTTGGAAGGCAAGCAGGTTTTGGTCTTGCAGGGGCGCACCCATTTCTACGAAGGTCATCCTGTTTCCAAAATTGGGCTGCCCATCCGCGTGATGCAACGTCTGGGCATCAAAACCCTGATCCTGACCAATGCCTCGGGTGGTTTGCACGACGATTATTATCCTGGCGATATCATGTTGATCAAAGATCACCTTGCCCTTTTGCCCATGGCAGGCGAAAACCCGCTGCGCGGACCGAACCTGGACGAATTTGGACCGCGGTTCCCACCGATGAGCGAAGTTTACAACCATGAACTGATTACGCTGGCACATGAAGTTGGCAAAGAATTGGGAGTACCGCTGCATGAAGGTGTTTATGTCTGCCTTTCCGGTCCATCTTTTGAAACTCCAGCGGACTGCCGCTTTTTGAAGATGGTTGGTGCCGATGCTGTTGGCATGTCGACCGTGCCGGAAGCGATCGTTGCCAAACACGGTGGCATGGACATCCTCGGTTTTGCCACGATCACGAACAAGATCGACCCAGACGGCACCAATAAAGCCAGCCACGAAGAGGTTTTGCAGGTTGGCGACCAACTTGCGCCAAATTTGATGAAAGTCATCCGCGGAGTTCTTCGCCGGATATAATTTCAACTACAAATGGATTACGTTATTCGGTTTTTAGCGGAATTTGAAGTTCCGATTTACTTGGTATTGGGCGTAGTTGTCCTGGTGTACCTGAGGCGTATTTTGGTTGCGCTGGAGGAGAAACGGGGCGCGATTTTTGG
>CAZYIJ010000088.1:0-8656 GCA_964647425.1 uncultured Anaerolineaceae bacterium | reverse complement strand
GTGTATAAATGATTACGATCAGGAAGAGGCTGATCATAATTGCCAGAGGAATGTTTTTTGTGGGATTTTTTACTTCTTCAGCATCGTCTGCAATGACCTCGAAACCGACATACATGGCATAGATCAGAGCGATAGTCTTGAGGATGATGCCTATGTTGATACCCATTTTGTCAGATTGGAACCAACGTCCGTCAGGCAGCAAGGTGGCAGTGCTGAAGCCATTGGGCATGGTGAAACCGCCTATCACATAGATTGCGAAGGCCAAGAGGAGGATTCCGCCCATGATCACCTGTAAATTGCCAACCTTGGTAACGCCGATAATATTCAAAATGACGAATAACAAGATCGCACCGATTGCCACTGCTCCGATCCCAAAAGCACTGACAGCTAAGCCAGGGAAGAAGACAGAAACAGAGTAGGCAAAACCCACTGCTGAGAGAGCGGTATAGAAGGTGCTGGAGACACTGTCCATCGAGCCGACCAGAAATGCGAGCAGACCTTTGCCCCAGGCTTCGCGAACATACGTCATTGCGCCGCCTGTTTCTGGATAGGTTGTCGCCAATTCGCAGTAGTTCAGGGCAATGCTGAAGCTCAGAATGCCTGCGATGAGGACCGCCCAGATCGCTGCTGGTCCGGCAAGCGCAGCGGCATGACCTGAAAGGATGAATACTCCAGAACCGAGTGTTCCAGCGGTTCCTAACATAATCACCTGCGGCAAATTCAATTGACGTTTAAGTGTTCTTTTTCCTGCCATTTTGACTCCATTGCACAAAAACACAAGGTTCGGTATTTGAGACCGAAATCTCTTACCGAACCTGAAAATTTTTTAATTTATTTTTCCAGTATTATATACCCATTGGGTTGCGTTTTGTAAAGATTATTTCTTGGCAATAAATTATTACGTCTGGGACAAGACTTGTACTGGTAGGAATATTTTCAAACAACAAAGGCAACACCATTATTCCAGAAAGTAGTAGAATTTTGGAGTATTTGGAGAAAATATGACAAAAAGAAAATTGAAGAGACAATTGAACCTGTTGCAAGTGATCATGCTGGGAACTGCAGGCACGATTGCGGCTGAAATATTTGTTCTGACCGGCCATGTTGCCAAGATAGCAGGTCCGGAGACGGTCCTTGCGCTGATTTTGGCAGGAATCATGACCTTAAGTATTGCCTTGAATTACTGTGAACTGGCGACTACCTTTCCCGTCACTGGCGGCGCCATGACCTATGTGGGCGAAGCTTTTGGGAAGGGCTGGCTTATGTTTTTGGTCGGCTCTCTTGATTGTCTTTCCAGCACCTTCTATGCCGCACTTTCCGCGGTTGGTTTTGCAATCTCCCTTGAAATCTTTATCCCTGGTTTGCCCATCATTCCCATTGCTATTTTAGTGATTGCTTTTGTTGGTATTATGCATGTGCGTGGGGTTTCGAACGTTGGGAACTTCCAAATCATGTTGGGCGCCTTTTTGTTGGCTGTTTTTTCTGCTTTCATTTTTAAAGGTTTTAGCAGCCCGAACGGCTTTCACATGGACACTTTCCTTTCCGGGCGTTCAGTTTTTGAGAATCAAAGCACCATCGGTCACATCGGTAGAATGCTCTCTGCAATTGCGCTGACATACAACGCTTATGTGGGTTTTGAAGTAATCGCGGATGATGCCGAAGAAATCATCAAACCAAACAGGAATATTCCAATCGGGATCCTGGTGAGCCTGCTTTTGACCACGCTTATTTACACAAGTGTCAGTATGGTAGCAATTGGATCGGTACCCTTCGGGCAGTTAGCCGGATCGGAAACCGCACTGACAGATGCTGCTGCAATGTTTTGGCCTGGCATTGGCGTAAAGATTATGGGCGCAGCAGGTATTGTGGCAACCCTGACCTCGGTCAACTCGGCGATGCTCTCAGCAACCAGGGAAGCTTTCTCACTTAGCCGTGAACGTGTTTGGCCGCGCACTTTTTCTCGACTCAGTCACTGGCGAACACCCTGGATGGCTATCCTGATGGTGGTGGTAGTGAGCGCTTTGGTCGCAGCTGTTGGTTTGGTCGACTTCTTGAGTTTTATATCGAGTGCTGGCTACATGTTTGTCTTGTTCTGGGCGACGCTGGCAATGCCACGATTGCGCAAGAAATTCCCTGATATTGAACGACCTTTCAAAGTGCCTCTTTACCCGCTTACTGTCATAGCAGCGGCAGTGGCAGGTATTGTGATCATTTCCTTTGCAAATTCGCGTGCGCTAATATTCCTTGGAGCAGTGATCGCAATTTTGAGTGTGTGGTACGCGATATCTAGCCGTTTGCGGGCAAGAAGGGAACTCAATTCCCGTCTGGAATACCAGGAGGGTGGTGGTAAGGTGATGATCGCCGCGAAAAGCCCGGAAACTGCCCGCAGTCTCACCAAGGTGGCAACAAGATTGGTCAATCAACAGGAAGATACTGGCATCTTGCTCTTTAGTGTAGTGAAAACCCCAATTAACCTTGATTCTTCTGACGTACCAGATTTGGTAAAAGAAAAAAAAGAAGCCCAACAGCGAATACTGGAGCAAGTCACACCGATCGCCGTAAAAGAAAATGTGCCGATTTACGCAAAACTGAAAGCAGCATCGCGGGTTGAAGAAGGCATCTACTCAGAGCTGAGCCGCCATAAGGATATCAACCTGGTTATGCTGGGTGTGCCGGAAGAACGCGCCAAATTGGAACACCCTCACAATATTCTCAAAGAAGTGAATATGATGGCGAACCGGAATGTGGCACTTTTACGTGATAAAGCGCTTCCAGATAATATCCAACGCATCCTGGTGCCGGTAGGCAGTGGACCAAACGCGCGATTGGCACTGCAAATGGCACGGGATATTGCCCTGCCGGGTGATGCCAAAGTAGTTGGATTGCGGCTTGTACTTGGGGATGCGGATGAAGAACGGATGGAAGACGAAGAATTGCAACTGCATGAAATTGCTGACGTAGAGCTGGGTGAAATCACGGATAATATTAGTTTGGTAGTGAAGAAAGCCGAATCAGTTGCTGATGCGATTCTGGATGAATGCCGTCAGGGAAACTATGATCTGCTGATCATGGGTTCTGCGGAAGAAATTTTGGTGCCTGATCAAGTGTTTGGTAAGTTGAATGACTATCTTCTGGATGTTGTGCCTTGTTCAATGTTGATTGTGCGTAGATATCAAACCGGCACTACGCTTTGGATGCGCAAGCAGTTGAAACGGATTGAACAATAAGGTTTTTGAGAAGGTATAATCTGCTTATGCGAGTCAACTTATCTCAGGAGTGGTCTCTGGAGGTTCCAGATGATATGCAACTTCGTAAAGAAGATGACCATGTCGTTTTTTGGAAGCCGGGGTGCACACTTTTAACAACGATATTTGCTTACTCTGGCGAGAAGCATCGCCAGATTTTATTGGCAAACCTGAAAGGCAGAGCAGAAGCGGAGAAATTAGAAAGTATCGTTGACAATGATGGTGAAATTCAGCGGTATGCTTATCTGAAACCAGAAGAAATCATGCCCGGAACTGTGCGCCTGGCATTACATGCCTTCACCACTGCTACCTATGGTTGCCTGCAAACCTCTTTTTATTTTGACAATGCGGATGACCTGAACGAATGTTTGCTGATGTGGAAATCGGTCGAGTGGACCGATTTTTCGTAACAAAATAACCACAGATTGTTTGTGCTCGTATCAATACACCATAGAATTTATAGGGATCATTGTAATAAAAACACCCGCCTGAAACCAGGCGGGTGTAATTTACACTCGAGGTAAGCAAATAAGGTGGCGAGTTTGTGATACAGAAATCACCTTAAGGTGAGATCTTTTATCAATTCTTTCGAAAAGGAAATTAGAAAGCTTACTTCTTGTCTTTCTTGTTTTTCTTTTCCTTCTTTTCCTTTTTTTCTTTCTTTTCCTTCTTGTCCTTCTTTTCTTTCACTTCTTTTTCTTTCTTATCTTTAGCCATTTTTTCCTCGATTTCTTTTAAATCCATCTCATCCGGATCCCAAAACTTGCTCAGTTTTCCTACTGTAGAAGAATTAATATCACGCCAATGAGTCAATTCCAATTCGATCCTGGCAAGCGCGCCGGTTGAAAGAGCATTACAACTGCCTGCCAATATCTGCATGAATGCTTCCAAACCAGGGTTATGCCCCACGACCATCACACTGTCAACATTATCTGGTAGATCCCGCAGAGCCTCGATGAAATCGCCCGGTTCACCCATATAGAAATTGTCATGATATTCGGTAGATCCTTTGTAATCGGAATATTTGTTTACAATTTCAACAGTGTCCTTTGCGCGTCTGGCTGGGGAACTAAGTACTACATCTGGTAAGAATTCGCCATGGGAAAGAATTTTTCCAATCAATTCTGCAGTTTCTACGCCCTTTTTCTTTAGAGGACGATCAAAATCTTTCAGTTGTTTATCTTTCCAGCTTGATTTCGCATGGCGTAAAAGCATTAATGTCTTGGTCATCGTTTTCTCCTGAAAAAACCCAAACAAATTGGCTTTGTACGTAGAAATAATATCATACCTTTTTTAGTTTGACGCACAGCTTATAGAAATGTTAACAATTAAACTTCGGATACAATGCAGGTGAGGTAATAATGATTAATTTTACTTATGACATTCAATTGCTCTTCCGAATTATCCTGCTTGTCTGGGTAATTTCGAGAGTGTATCGAGCGATAAAATATGGGAAACCCCTTCTTTGGCGGGAATTGCTGCTATGGATGCTTCTCCTTTATGTTGCATTTCTTCTCTACAACACTTTTGAACCATTCACGATTCTGTTGAACCGACAGCACCAAAGAGCGAATTTTGTGCCGTTGCAGGGGATAGCGAAAATGATAGAAAATGCTTCCATTTTCGATGACGAGGTTACTAAAAGGATCGTTTTCCTGAATTTGGCAGGTAACGTCTTGATTTTTTCGCCTTTCGGAGTCGCAATTCCACTGCTGGAAAAACGGCTGAACAGGGGCTGGTTGGTGGTCTTGCTCGGTCTGGCAATTTCGCTAGTAATCGAGCTTGCCCAAACCTTCCTGATTGCGCGAGTCTTTGATGTTGACGACTTGATCCTGAATGCTGCCGGTACTTTGATCGGATTTCTGATGTACGCGCTGCTGAATTTGAATAAATCTGTCAGAGCGTTCTTTGACCAGATCAGGGAAGCTGCCAGACCAAATGCCTTGCGATACGCATTGCTGCTGCTTTTGATCTGGGCAGCTGCCACAGTTGGTATCTACAGTTACGGTTATGACTTGTATCGGCAGATCCCTCAATAGAGAATGGAACTTATAACGGAATTCTAACGTCCTTAAAATAAGCAAGAATTCAATGCTAAAAAGTGAGGTCTTGATGAAAAAACGAATAACAGTGTTATTTGCCATGATTTTGACCATGGTTATATTGGCAGGCTGTTATATGCCTGCTCCCACTACTTCAGTGGGTGATTCTCAAACGCAAGTGGCTTTGTTTGCCCAGGCGACTCTGACAAAATTTGCTCAGCAAATGACCGAAACACAGCCAGCCTCTGAGGAAACCGAAGTTCCGCCGACAGAAACCGAAATTCCCGCTACGGCTACCAGCGTGCCCCCCACCGCGGTACCACCGACTGCTACGTCTACATCTGTACCAGTTGTGACAGTTGTGCCTATAACTCCGATTCCTGCAACGGCTACCAGTCAACCTGGTGGTGTGACCCGCATTAGTTTTGCTGCAGGGACAACCAATTACACCGTCAAAGAAAACATCCCAGCCAATACCACTAAACGATATGCTGTGAGGTTGACTCATTACCAGTTGGCTGAGATCAGTCTGTCCAGCAGTACGTCGGCTTATATTGCAATCACAACTGAAAAAGGCAAAGAGCTGGTGAATTTCTCTCAAAAGTGGACCTGGTATCGTGACTATGCCACAGAAAACGGAGATTGGTACATCGACGTGCGCACTGGCGGCTATGACGCCAGTATCAGCCTGTACATCCAGGCACCTCAGCGGGTAAGCTTTGACTACGGTAAAGACACCTTGATTGCGAAAGCCACTGTTCCAGCGTACTTTACTCACAATTTTGTTGCCTGGGGAGAGAAAGACCAGACGATGAAGGTCAGCATCAGCCCGACAGATGGTTTGGTGCTCAGTATATATAAGTTGGGTGGAGACGTTTTACTTTCTTCTTCGGAGGGAAAGACGAGTTATGAGGGTACATTACCGAAGGCTGGTGATTACATCATCTCTGTCACTAATTCGAAAAACGCCAGTTCGACTTTTGACCTGACCTTGAATATTAAGTAAGTTGAGTCAATAAAATTTAATACGCAAGCCGGCTTTGATTACAGAAGCCGGCTTTTTCGTAGGCGAGCTTATGGTCATTCTGAGCCTCTTTTGCGAAGAATCTTTCTTTTGTCTTTAATCCGTCACTGTGTTTCTCGCAAAGACGGTTTTTTTTCGTAGGCCGGCTTCCGTAATTGAAGCCGGCTTTTTCCATTCTATGGTTTTTGCGAAGAATCTTTCTTTTGCCACATAGTTGATAAGATCCTTCACTTCGTTCAGGATGACAAGAAAAAAATCGAGATTGCTTCGTCACTGCGTTCCTCGCAAAGACGGATTTTTTCGTAGGCCGGCTTCCGTAATTGAAGCCGGCTTTGTCCATTCTATGGTTTTTGCGAAGAATCTTTCTTTTGCCACATAGTTGATAAGATCCTTCACTTCGTTCAGGATGACAAGAAAAAAGGTCGAGATTGCTTCGTCACTACGTTCCTCGCAAAGACGGATTTTTTCGTATGCGAACTTATGGTCATTCTGAGCCTCTTTTGCGAAGAATCTTTCTTTTGAAATACAGTTGATAAGATCCTTCACTTCGTTCAGGATGACAAGAAAAAAGGTCAAGATTGCTTCGTCACTACGTTCCTCGCAAAGACGGATTTATTAACGGATACTTACAATAATTTCTTACGGTCTGCCCGATCAATATGTTCACGAACAAACTGCCTCTGGTAATCAGTATCAATGGCATAGGGGATATATCTTCGCACCCAGGCGATAGATTCATCCGCATCCGTACCGAGCAGCTCGTGCGCCATCATGGCGGTGAACATACCGGTGCGACCAACACCAGCATGACAATGAACTGCCAGGTTCTCTCCCTTTCGGACAGCTGAAACAGCCGCTTGAAGGGCTTGATCCCAATGACCAGTTTCTGGTGCGGAAAAATCTGGCACAGGGGAATAGATGACCTTCAGACCGGCATCAGCATAGCGTTTAAGTAGATTTTTTCCGGAGTAACGCAGATGTTCCTCTTCCGGGTTGAGCACGACTACAGTGTTTATGTTGTTCTCCAAGTAAATATCAAGCACCTGATCTTGCGGATCGAACATGTGACTTCCTGGGGTAGGAGAACGGAAAACCCTACCTGCAACTCCAAAGGGTAACTCGCTGAAAAGGGTTGGTTCGGGGTGCTGCTGGAAATCGGGAAGCGTCAGTTGTCCTTCGGTAGAACGATCGAGTTCAAATTGGGAGACGACAGCATCCAGGTTTAATGGTCCATAGACATGGGGAAAAGTCATCTCACCACCTTCCAGGTTTTCGTACACCAGCGGTGCAACCAATTTATCCGTGTCAATCTCGAGCACAATCAGTTCCGGCGTGGAAGCATAGAAACGGTTAGCGGTGTTCTCTATTTGATAGTGGTCAGAGCAATGGATAAAGCCGTCAGCGTCAAAAGCCTCCGGAACATATTCACCATTTTTCTGGGCTTGCTTCCAGGCAGGGTGGGTGGTGATGTGATAGATCATGTCTTCCTCCGAAAAGTTTTGATAACTATACAACATCTTGGGAAAAAATAGTAGAAACCGGGTAAACACTGTTTCTCTACTTTTCTTTTAGGCAGAGATTCTGATCCATAGTACTTATCAAAGATTGCCAGACAAGATGAAAGAATAATTAACAAGAATTTGACGTTCAAAAAGCAAACATCGTGTTATACTAAGCGCGTTGAGCAGAAAAGTGCTCAATGAATAAATGGTACTAAAGTAGTTGGAGGAACGCTCATGAGAGTGTGTAGACGAAAACCTGTGTATCGGCTGTGGCATCTGTGAAGATGCTGCCCCTGAGGTTTTCACCTTAGAGAACGGTCCTGTCGCGCAAGTGATTATGGACCCTGTCGACGCCGAAGTTGAAGAAGCTGCCCGTCAAGCTGCCGATGATTGCCCGGAAGGCGCAATCGAAGTAGATGAAGATGAAGTGGCACCTCCTGACGAAGAAGTTACAACCAAGGTTATAGAAGAGCCTGAGGTTGAAGTATCAAGTCCAATATATGTTTCTGAAAGGAAAGAAGAAATGAAAGTAACTGTTGATCCCGATTTATGCATTGGTTGTGGAATTTGTGAAGGTATTGTACCCGAGGTATTTAGCCTGCTGAACGAACCCTACGCCGAAGTTTTGCTGGATCCCGTGCCCGAAGAGTATCAAGACGCAGCCCGAGAAGCCGCTGAAGAATGCCCTGAAGAGGCAATCGCCGTCATCGAATAACTCTTTTGACATAGCAAGCGCCGCCCGCTCAACTGGGCGGCGTTTTGATTTTAAGTTATACGGCAATTTAGAAAGTGAGCGAGTTCAAACACATGTGAGACGATAGGGCTTTACAAAAAAGCACATTG
>CAZYIJ010000087.1:0-8691 GCA_964647425.1 uncultured Anaerolineaceae bacterium | reverse complement strand
TCGTTGGAAAGGTCTTGTTAAGTTGCGCCATGACCCCTCCAATCGTTGGTTCTTTTTCTACTAATATGACCGGGATTTTTTGCTCTGCCAGATCGAGCGCGGCATTGATTCCGGCTACGCCACCGCCAATGACCATTGCTTTTTTGGTCACAGGCACATTGATCATATCCAGCGGGGTCAAAAATGCGGCTTTTGCAACCGCAGCAGCTGTCAAGTCTTTGGCTTTTTCAAGCGCTCCTTCGCGGTCATGACCATGAGCCCAGGTGCATTGCTCCCGGATGTTAGCCATTTCCATCAGGAAAGGGTTTAATCCAGCTTCAGCCACGCAGGCTCTAAAGGTAGGCTCGTGCATGCGCACAGAACAAGCAGAAACGACAACCCGATTGAGACCGTGTTTTTTGATATCTTCTTTGATCAATCGCTGTCCACTGTCCGCACAGGCATACATGGTTTCAGCAGCATGTACTACCCCGGGAAGTTTGCCAGCAAAATCAACCACCTGATCGGGTGGAATTACGCCAGCAATGTTGCTGCCACAATGGCAGACATAGACACCAATGCGAGGTTCATCCTCAGGCATTGCGCCTACATATTTGGGTTTGGTTGATTCTTCGCTCATCTAGGTTCCGTAGCTTTTGTTGGGATGTCCAGCGTTTCTGTGATTAGTTTCTTGCGCGTGCGTTGAGCGCTTTGATCCGCGGTAGTCAATTTGAGAGCTTCTTTAGGGCACCACTTTACACATTGAGGACCGTCTGGTTCATCTTTGCAAAGATCACAAATCTCAGCCAATGCAGTGGCAGGATTGATTGAAATGGCACCAAAATCGCAAGCCTCGATACACCAGGCACAGCCATCACACTTGGTGGGGTTGATGTCTATGATACCGGTAACCGGATCTTGTGTCAGGGCATCCCTAGGGCAGACGATCACGCAGGGCGCGTTTTCGCAGGTACGGCAGGCGATGGCAGTGATTAGCACTTCGTCCACCCGCACAGTGCGGATACGACTGCGATAACTGTTATATTCACCTGTTTTTGTGAAAGAACACATGTACTCACAGAGTTGGCAACCCACACATAAGTTGGGGTCGCATTCAATATAAGCGTATTTTGAAGTACTGGTGGTTGGCATAGTTCTCCTTGTTATACTCCGATTTCTTCAGCTACATCGGGCATGCCCAATTTGACCAAGTATTCTTTTTCTATCATTCCATCCTTGGTCCAATTTTTTGCTTTGTAGTAAAGGTCTTTCATATACGCAAGCTCTTCTTCAGTAGTGACAACTCCTGCACCGGGACCTTTTGACATGGGTTCATGCTTCCAGCGCCAGGGTATGTCGTCATCAACCTGAGTCCAACCCTCGCGAATATTAAATGCTTTCTTAATATTGGTGGCACGAACTCCGATCAGGTCGACATCGTCGTAGCCGTAGTTCCAGCCGGTAGTTGCGTTAATCAGTTGTGCAATCGCAGGCCATGCGCCAGCCCGGTCTGCTTTGCCAGTGAAACTTCGTCGGATAAACTTGCACAGGGGCAATGTGTCGTAGACCGCTGCGTATTCTTCGGAATCGGCAGCGACTCGTCCACGAGTTTCATCAACCGTTAATCGATTTGTCTCACCTTTGATATCAGGGTCGTAGGCGGCAGAGCGGTTATGGCAACCACCACGGGTGCCGGTGGCAAGACCAACAGCAAATGTTTTGAGAGATCGTGAATCGTAACCAGCTGGTTCCAGTCCTTTGATATTCATTGCCCACTTCCAGCTTTCGCTGCCTTTTTCTTCATCGATCTTTTTGCAAGCAATGCGAGTACCTTCTGCCAGTAAATTACCAATGCCTTCTCTGTCGCGAATCATTTCAGCCAGCTTAACTGCCGATTCACCTTCACCAAATCTGAGCGAAAAACCCTCCGGGTGAGATTCACAGACAAAATCCTCATCAGTAAGGACACCTTTCTCGTAACACTCCATAGCGTAACCAATGGTAACGCCCATGGTAATGCTGTCCATTCCATCTTGATCGGACAATGTGATCAATTTAATGGCAGCACGAATGTCAGAAATACCGAGATTGGAGCTGTTGGCGAACAAACTTTCGTATTCAATGCCGGTCATTGCGCCAGCAAATGGTCCGGTCTTGACAATGGACATTTGCTCACAAGCGATGGGGCACTGCGCGCAGGCAATAACCTTGACTTTGTGATGTTTATCAAGAAATTCTCCGCTAACTAATTCAGCATCTTCAAAGACACCTTCCTGGAAATTTCGTGTAGGTAAAACGCCAGCTTT
This sequence comes from uncultured Anaerolineaceae bacterium, assembly GCA_964647425.1. GTDB lineage: Bacteria > Chloroflexota > Anaerolineae > Anaerolineales > Anaerolineaceae > Mesolinea. The sequence continues at coordinate 6,406 of CAZYIJ010000087.1, read as the reverse complement.
GTTTTGGCTGAGCAGTCCAGTAGCAGTGCCGTAGACTCGGTATTTTTCCGTGTCTTTGCCCTGGGCGGACTTTGAAATGTCGAACGATAACTGATTCAGGGCGGCAGGATCAAAAACCTTGACCCCTTTCGTGCCCCGCACCGAAACAGCCTTCAGTTTTTTATGCCCCCAGAGCATCCCATGACCTGTACGACCGGCTTGCCGTCCATCGTTTGTAACATTAGCATAACGGACAAGATTTTCGCCACAAGGACCGATCGTGCAAGACCGGATCTGGTCATCACCTAGTTTTTCGCGGATCGCTTCTTCGGTCTCAAAGGTGCCCTTACCGAGCAGGTAAGTGGCATCGTTGAATTGAACGCGCTCATCATCAATAAACAATTGGGTCCATTTGTCGCAACTGTTGTGCAAGACCATGCCGTCCCAACCAGCCCGTTTAAGTGCAATTGAGAACCAACTGCCTGAAAGACTGTCACCAATAAAACCGGTGAGGGGAGATTTGGAAGCTAATCCAAATTTTCCACCTACTGGAACCGGTGTGCCCGTAAAAATTCCGTTCGCAAAACAAATCGGATTGCCGTCGTCGAGGGGATCGCAGCCAGGAACAATATTTTCCCATAGGAGGCGGGAAGCCATAGAGACCCCGCCAATCCAGAGTTTGTACCATTCTTCCGGCTTGGTTTCGACCCAGTTTTTTTTGGATCTTAGATCAATATGCAGAATTTTTCCACTGTATCCGTGCATCACAACTCCTGTCTGGACATGGATATTGGCGACTCGTTAAACCTTACCGCGTAAACGCAGAAGCCGCTTCGCCAATTTAAAATATGATTATTAGCTGAAACCATTTACATGAAAAAGTATAACCCAATTGTCAAAAACGGGTTTGATATTTGCCACTAATTGTTATCCGGTGAACAAAGGAAATGTGGAAAATGAGGCGATTTTTGTTGCTCAATTATTGAGCGATAGATCGTTTTTACTGCAGATCGATAAATCATCCGAAAATTTTCAATATTAAGTAATTGATAGAGAGTGGATGATAAAAGGATCGTTTTTTGATTTTGAAAGAATTCATCAAAAAACGACCCTTTACGAATTTCAGGATGACCGATGCGGTCAGCAATATTCTCTTTTACCTCGACATGCTCAGCTTGATCATCTCGCCTTTTTGGTCAAAGGTCATGCGGGCGAAGTGGTTATGGCTTTTTGATTTGTATTCATACTGTTTCTTAAGGGTTACCACGTAACGCTGACTGGACTTTAGCAAATCGTATTGAGTACGGTGTTCTTCCACCTTATCCGGGTCGAGTCTAAAGTTGGAAAGCTGTGGATTGATTGCAACGGTCGCATCATCCAACCCAGGTAGATAATTTTTGATCACAGATTTGATTTGACCAAGGATCTCACTTGGCATTTCATCTGCAGCTACCACCAATTCATCCGGTGAGTCACTGATAGTCTTCAGTTCTGGAGTAACGGTGGGACGGATGGCGGGTTTGGTGACTTCCTTAATATTCTTTGCAGTTGCCAGGGGGTCGCCAAACAGCACAAACGAGAGAATTGTTTTCTGGTCTTCACCATCCAGGTAGCCCTGGTCGCTGGTCATTTTCTTTGCCAACGCTAATTTAGCTTGCATGAGGGCATAACCAGATGACTGTCCCTCTACAATGTGCGTCCAAAAGTGCCAGGCAAGCAGATCGGCGGCGATTAAAGGCTTGCTGACCGAACCATAGGCGATGCAGGTCGAACCGACAAAAGCTCGCGTTCCGCTGGCAAGGAAATTAAGCGCTATCGATTCACTGACTGCTTTTTCAAGGATGTTGGCTCCATAACAAGCCTCACTCAAGACCAGTGATGGGGCAGAGCTGGATGGGGTGAAATTCTCTGGCAGCATCGCTACCGGGTATTCCGGACCCTGCTCCCGCCTGGTCAGGTCTTTTTGCCCATACCATTCGGCAGTGTCTTTGAGTCCATGCAAGTTAAAGTAAGCATACTTGGGATTAGTAGTTTGCCCAGCGAGTAAATTGGTGTTGGTGGTTGGCGGTGAGGTTTTAAGGCGATCGGCATGATCAATGGTCGAAAACACCATCGAGGAGGGTGACTTCCAAACCTCAGCGGAACAAGCCAGGTTGTTCGACCGCTCAAAGCGAGTCGAAAACTGCAGCAAAGAGCGGTTAAGACTATCGAGCCAACGAATCAAAGGATTATTCTCGAGGGATTTCCTGGTTTTGACCTTGACTTCGTATTCGTTATTTAAGAAGCGTAATTGCTCCAGTAAATAACCTGCATCGTTCCCTCGCTCATCTGGCAAGCGCCCAACCGGCCACTGCTGGATAAAATAATTCTCATCGATGGTAGCGTAAGGATTATCAGAAGGAACATTGACATCGCTGTCATCGGTTGGATTCGGAAGTAGGTGGAAGGGCACAATGTCATCTCCACCGACGATCAGAAGCGCACCAATCATCTCGCCGCGAGTTTCCAAAACCTTATCCAAGTCGGTGAGTGCTAGTTTCAACTTCCACGCATCTGGTTTGCCGATAGGACTGAGGTTGAGTTCCTGTGCACTTTTGGCATCATCGGGAACATAAACACAACTGTTCCAACCTGGCAAAGTGACGATTTTCAGAGAAAGATCCCGCATGGATTCAATAATCACTGCAGCGGTGTTTTCGCCGTATTTCTGAACCAAATTTTGGCGTGAGGTCATGATCACATAGCTGGGGAAGCGCCCATCTGTACGCATTAATTCTGATTTTTTAATCTTACTGGCAATGGTGGCAAAATCTGCTTCGATTTCCTCAATTGCTTTGAGTGCTGCAACTGTTTTGGGATCTTGGGTGTAGGTACTCTTGTTAACAACTGCTTGTTCTATTGCATCAGGGCTATCCTGGTAGTGCTCAGGTGGGGTGGTAGCGATATCTTTTGCAAAGAAGGAACTGGTTGGGACTTCAGAGTAGTCCAAAGGTTTCTCTTCCTCCTCATCATAGTCATCGAAAACAAAGGAAGATACCTGGTTGGCAAGCGTTGGCAGGTCATCCAGCAATTCGCTGGCAAGTTTGTTACTTGTAGGCAGCTCGGGTTCTCCGTTGCTGACAAATTCGGAACCTGAAAGAACATTCCAACCCAACTCTGCTGCAACAGCTGCAGGAACAGGCAGGTCGAAAAAGACTTTGAGGTCTTCCGGCCAGAGCGGTTTGAAATTGTGATTGGGACCAAGCAAACGGTTGACAACCTGACCGCTAGCGTCTTGTGCCGCGCTCCAGTGCAGTCTTTCGACACCCTGGGCATCATCACCATTTTGCAGGTCTGCGATTGCTGCCAAAATCTTGATCTGAACACAAGAAGGCCAACGGGATGAGTAAATCCCGCTCAGTGTATGGAGGAGGGTGTAGTTGCGGGTTTCTTGAACAATACGCATGTGGAATATAGCAGGCAGAGCAACTTTTGGATTATGAGCCAAAGATTCCATAACCGCTTTTTCAGCAAGAACCAAATCACTGCTTTCATAGGCGTTGCGAGCCTGTACCAGGGCAGGCAGCCAGGCGGCTTGAATTGCGGAGCTTGAAGAAGTGCGCTGAAGGTAAGCTCTTGAGGCGGAGATGTCAGGATTGTTTTGACCGGTTAATTGGTCAAGAAGAGTGGCTGCTTCGGTGAATTCAGGGTCGAAACCGAGGATCTTTTCCAGATTTGTGGTTGCCATTTCGGTATCGCCCAATTCTGCCAGGATGTGAGCGTACATATAATTGACCAACAGGTCACCAGGATAGCTCCCTAACCAAATCAAAGCTGCCTGACGGGCAAACTGAAATTCCTTGTTTACCATGGCAGTCTGGATTAATGTAAGAAATTTACCCCTGCGAACAATCAAAACTTCATCACTTTTATGGGCAGAATAAGATTTCATTTTCGTTTCGGTGCCTCCTGGAGGTTATTTACCAGGTTCAGAGCAACGATCGCGGCTAACTGCCGGCGGATGCTTTGATCTGAAGGTGAAAGTTGGGCTGCCTGGCGCAGCATATATTCGGCATTGCGGTAATCACGGCTTTCTTTATAAGCCGAAGATGCCTGGAGATATGGGCGTGGATCTTTCCCAACCATATCAATAGCTTTATGGTAGGTTTCGATGGCATTGTTGACTTCACGCCGGTCCTGGTAGGTCTGACCTAACTCGAGATAAGCCTCAATCAAACTGGGATCGAGCTTTATGGCTTTGCTAAGCCTTGCCACTGCCTGGTCGAGATTGCCTTGAAGACGGTCGATCTTACCAATTGAAATCAGTGTCTGTGGATTGTCCTCGTCAATTGAGAGGCTGTTTTGCAAGTTTTTCTCAGCTTTTTCCAGTTCATTAGCTTCGATTTGGTAGGCGGCAAGTTGGTTCAGGACAAATGTGTTCTCGGGATTAGCATCGGCGAGATTTTGCATGGCACTCAGCGCGCCGTGTGGATTGGAACGGCGATCGAGATCAATAGAAAGCAAATCGAAGGGGATCGGGTCAGCAACCACTGCTTTGGCTGCCTGGATGGTAAGCCTGGCGAGGTTCGGGTTTTCACCGCTGATTTCTGCCTTAGCTTTGAGAAGCAAGGCTTTGGGATGATCGGGACTGATCTTAAGCGCCTGGTTGATTGCCTGAGCTGCGAGATCAATCTCATTTCTTGCAAGATAGGATTCGGCGATCGAGACATGATAATCCGGTTTTTCGGGCTCCAGCTGGGCAGCCTTTTGCCAGCATTGAATTGCGATTTGATGTTCACCCAATTGCTGGTTGATGTGGGCGAGTGAATCGAGTGCTTCTGGATTTTCCGGGAAGAGATCTGAGGCTTTTCCAAAATAATCCTTGGCAGCATGGTAATCTTTTTCCAGCAGTTTTACGTCGCCCAGCAGCTGCCAATATTGAGCAGCTTTGGGGGAGATCCGCAGGGCGTTTTCCAGATGAGCGGCTGCCTGGGGATACTCGCCGATATCCTGGTACATAGTCGCAGCGAAGGTATGCCATTCCGGCTCATCCGACCAAATTTCCAGGGCTTTTTCTATTGACTCAACTGCAGCTTTCGGTTGATTTCGCTTGGCAAATGCGTCAATAGCGAGTAGGATTGGGTCTTGCGGTGTTTTTTCAAACAAATCCTGAGCTAGAGCTGCACTATAAGTTGGGTCGAGATGCAAATTCAAGATGGCGCTTTGGGTCAAAACCTGTGGGTCATCCTCATAAGCAGTCATGATCGCATCAATCCGCTCAGGATTGACCAAAACTGAGAGAACTTGTGCTGCCTGGCGACCAGTATTGATCAGTTGGCTCATTTTGTTTTCATCATCCCAATGACCACTGAAAACAGCCTGACCAATCTTCAATTCAGACATCAATTGTGATGGTTTTAAGAAGCGACCAGCAACTGCGATTTGTTCTTCCAATAATTCTGCCTGGTTGTCTTCTGAAAACAGTTCAGGCGCGTGACGCGTGATGTTCAAAAGCATGGCGTTATTGCGCTGACGGTAATTGTCGCTCAGGTAAGCAGCTAGCAGTTGATTTGCAATGGGGTTGATTCGCACAATTGCAATGGCGCTGGCAAAGCATTGGTTGGCAATCTCCCAATAGGTTGCCTCCCAAGAAGTGATTCCAGCAGCAAGGCAGGCCCAGACCCAATCGAAATGTCGGGCGATGGAAAATGCATTTTCTTCTTGATGAACTGCCTCGGCTTCTAACCTATCTTTGGCCTGGTTAAGGAGGGAATCTGCATTTTGCAACTCACCTGCCTGTTGAGCCAGCAGGGATCGTACCGCCAGAGTGAAAGACGTATCAGCCTGGTCTGCCAGGAAATGTTCCCAAAGCATCGCTACTTTTGGATAATCCTGCTGAATCATCGCATCAAGGCAGAGCATTTGCACTAATGGAAAAGTTTCTGTGGTTTCTTTGGATTGAGATGTGAGAAAATCGAGAATTCCTTCGAGTTTTTGGTTGTTGCGTAACGCTAAAGCAAGTCCTGCTTGAATTTCAATAAGCTCGTAGCTGGAAGGATCGTTGTTTTGGGCGAGATTAGCATGCTTTTGGGCTGCGATGAGGTCGCCGGTAATTCTTTCCAGCTGGATTGCACGCAAGTAAAGTCCGGTAACGGTATAGGCAGGGAAGTCAACAGGGCTCTCCATCTGAGCCTGATCAACCAGGCATTCATTTTCACCGCTGAATTCCAATCCCTGCACAACGCTGTTGATTTTTTCCAATGCAGGTAAAAACTGTCGATTGGCTGTCAGAACGTCGCTGAGCAGGACCGGGTAACAGGGGTGATTGCCTAATGAAGAAGCTAATTCCTGAGTCAACTGCAGTGCCGCGGCTCCGTCACCAAGGCGAAGGATGGAATAAACCAGGTTGCGGGTTTCGTTGAAATCGGGGGAAGGGTTGCCAGAAATT
>CAZYIJ010000086.1:0-8715 GCA_964647425.1 uncultured Anaerolineaceae bacterium | reverse complement strand
CCACATTCTCGCGCCTGTACTTATCGAGATCCACGCTATCAGTCGCAGTACCCCTGTAAATCACCTGACCTTCCGTGGGTAGTGCCAAACCTGCCATCAGTGAAAGCAGGGTGGATTTACCCGAACCGGATTTACCAATGATGGCATACATTTTTCTTTCATAAAATTCTGCGCTGACTTCTTTTACTGCTTCGACCGCATGGTATTGGTTGCGGTATTGGTAACTGACGTTGTCAAGCTTCAGGATGGGTTCTGTGAGTTTGGTTTGTTCCATAACCTTCTATTCCTTGGTAAACAAAATATCCAGCACTTTGGAGCGCCCCATCAAGCCAATGGCGATGATAATGCCCAAAGTGTAAATGGCTAAAAATAAAATTTGGTTGCGCTGTACTGCCGGCAGCCATTCTGGTCGAATCAATAAGACTACCACAACTGGCAAAAAACCGATCAACAGCAAGAAGAACTGCTCGAGGAAGAACGCCAGATAAACCTGGGTCTTCTTAGCCCCCAGGCTGCGCATCACGGCAAATTCAGGCAAGCGGTTGCGCGTTAGCAGGTAAGAAAGGATAAAAGCAATCACCCCTGAAAGCAGCAGCATAATTGGGATGATGAGATTAAGAAAAGAAAGGTGCTGCTGGATCGACAGCAGACCATCTGCAAGGGCTTTATCTTCAATAACAACTGCCAGGCGATTTCTGCGGATGATTCCGACCTGGCTGTAGCCATTTTCTTCCAGGTAATCCCTCAAAGCATCCAGGTCGCGCGGGTCTCGGGGTATGATGGTGGCAGAATCAACCGACTCTGCCAGGTATTCATTGGGAAGCCCGGCAATCAAGGGTGATTCAGGGTCATGCGGGTCTTCATGCAGTTCAATTCCCAGGTCCGTGCCCATTTTTATGTCCAGGAGCAAGTTCCAGGGCACGTAAAGTACGGGCGAACGGCTTCCCTGGAAGTAACTGCCGACTACCTTGAAGTCGAAAGCCTCAACCAGCACACCAAAGTTTTCGTCCGGTTCGTAAACTCCCAGCCTGATAAGATCTCCAGCTTTCAATCCATTTTCGTCCATGAAGCGATCGGGCAAAATAATAATCTGCTCAGGTTTGAGGAAATCGTCATCCGAATAGCCTTCCAGCCATTGCACCTGTGATTCGCGGAATTTGACCGCCTCGCTGGTTCGGGTAACACTATCGGTAAAAGCCAGGACTGGCATGCGTTTCACTTGTTGAGCTGCCCAGTTGAAACCAATTTGGGCTGCTATGGAAGACTGCTGACGATCGAGCACGGGTTTTTCGGGCAGATCAGGTGTGCCTGGGCTGCCATCCGCGCCTTTCACCAAACCCATATATTCATAGTGCATGTACCTGGTAAGCAAAAATTCTTTTATAGCCGGATTATCGTCTTCGAGTTCTTCTCTAACCGCCCGCAATTCTTCACCTGTGGCAGGAAATTGGAACATTCTTCCTGTCTGTCTGCCCTGCCATTCATTATCCAGCATGCGAAAGACGTCGCCCTGAAGCTGGATAGGAAATTGCCTATGCCTGCCTAAGGCCGTGGTGAGGTAGGCTGTTGTGGTCACATCATCGTAGATCGTTTCAGCGGCTTGTTCCTGCTCGGCAATCGAGATGCCAATAGTTACAATAAAAGCAGCCAACAATGCAACCGCGATTGGCACTATCAGGCTGCGCAAAAAATTGCGTATGATCGATCGGAAGGCAAAACGCAAACTCATGCCGGGCAGCCATGCCGCGCTCATTGCTTGCCCGCTTTCTGATTTGGGGGCAACAATTGTTTTAGCTTTTTGTCGTTTGGGCTTTTTCAGAGTGATCAGCGACGCGATCAGCGTGATCACAAACACCAGCCCGACCACTGTTCCGGTTGTGGCATAGCGCACCCATGAAGCGGTGACCAGTTCAGGCGCAAATTCGACTACCATCCCCAAGGCACGTTCGCTGTATCGCAAGTCCTGCATGACGCCGCCCTGCAGTGATTCCCATACCGCCCCAGTTAAGCGGGCGTCCACCTGACCGGCAATGTATGTTCCAGCCAGCCCGGAAAGAATGGCAATGATCATGATGCCGATGATCAGATAGGCGATCGTCCGACCGCGCCCGACGCCCAATTTCATCATTACATCAGCAGTTTCACGCTGTCGAACGATAAAAAGATAGGCGTACAAGCAAATCACAGCCACGCCTGCCGCCGAACTGGCAATGGTCATGTAAAGTGAACGCTCGCGCAGTTTCAGAATTGGGACCACAGCATTGCTGTAGCCCTGATCTTCCACCTGGAGCTCGACCATCTCAGGCACTACGGATTTGACAAACTCCAGGTATTCTTCAACCTGATCGTTATGGACCCGCACCCTTAAAAAATCATAATTGTCCGGAGCCTTCTGAAGCCACTCAGAGTAGGGTATTAAAACTGTGTAGGAAAGATCCGCGTTGATTTGGAAAATCCCGGCAATCAGGCAATCTTCTTCGTGGGCAAAGCCGATGTTTGGCGAATACGTGAAAGCTGGATTACCAACTGGATCATAATGGTACGATAAAGGCCAGCGATCCCCCACCCCCAGCCCCAATACACCCGCCAGACGTTCGCTGATGTAGCAGGCATTTTCCTGGGCTTCAAAACTGCCGCTGGTGAGCCAGGTCTGTTTCATATGGAAAGGAACCATGCTCTCAATGTCCGAAGTGGCAATAACCTGGAACGATTTGTCAATGACCGCCAGTGTGTCTGCCAATTCCATCCACGCCTGACCGTCAGCACTTTCAAAATAGGTAGGTTGATCAGTAATATCGGTCAATTCACCAAAGCTTAGAAGTGTTTCGTCAGGGTCCTGAATCATTTGGGCGGCTTTGACCGTTGTCAGCGTCAAGCCGCTGCTTGGCGCGTTTTGGGCGAGCGCTGCCAGCAAAAAGGTGCGGTCGGGTTCAAGTTGTTCACTGATGTCAGTCCCAGTGATGCTGAAGGGGCTTACCCTTAGGTAAACAGTGCCTTGAACTCTGCGTCCGAAAATTGTTTCGTAAGACAGCGCCGTCCAGCTTCCGTCTTCCTGCTCTGCTAGCAGGCGCAGCGTGAGGATCGCATAATCTTTGACGGGGGAATTGCTTTGCCAGACCTGGCTGTCATCCCCAGCGTAGGCCGAAAGGGTGCGTTCCTGGTCAACCGCTATCACAGCCGGATGATTTGAAATAGCAGAGAAATCGATCTCGGCGATGTTTTTTTGGAAATTATCATCCGCCCAGGCACCATCGGGATTGTGCAAGTCGCCGTATTTAAAAGCCACCACGGTGTCAAAATGCTCGTCCGCCTGCTCCAGCATGCGATTGGCAGAATAGTTCATACTGCTGCCAAGGTTAACAAAGACGATGGAAGCGGTTAACAGGAGGAGGAAAAGGAGAGTTTTTCCCGGTGAGCGAATAACGCTGTTGAAACTGTGTTTAAAGATCATAAGCTATCGTTGCGACTGGTAAGTATACCGGATAATGATAGTAATTGGCATAAAAAACACGCAATAAAAAATTAGTTTAACTCCTTTGCTGTAATTTTGAGCTGTTATTGCGAAGAATCTTGCTTTTGTTTTTGATCCGTCACTGCGAGACCCTTTACCATATTGCAGTGCGGAATGGTGACCATCGGCTTGGCAAAGGATCGTGGCAGTCTACCTTTTAAGTAGGAGATTGCTTCGTTGCTTCGCTCCTACTCTGGACGTAATCAGTCGCAAAGACGAATTTTTCTATAGGTCACTCTTTCCTCATCCGGGATTGAAGGGAACAGGCCTGCCTGTTCCATATTGTATGGATAATTACTAAGCATAGTTGAGGCATCCCGCACGGGGAGGCTTCGCACGGCCTCAACTCTACAACCATTTCACCACATGGAGGGGGTCATGATGCTAGGAGCGAAGCGAGTAGTACTTGCTCCCTCCGCCAGCAACCGCATCCACCAACGCAGCGGCTGTACCACCCTTCCAGGGCAATAGAGGCCCAGCCGTACGCAAGGGGCTTATCACCCTCCGCAAACACCGATCGTGCCGGCGTCCTCACCGAGCACGTGAACTCGCCGAAGGCGTCCTCTTTCTTTCAAATGGAAACAAGCCCCAGCCCATCGAAGGGGTTTATCCCCCCACAATATCATTTGAAAGCAATCCTGTTATAATTCCTTTTGAGAATATTATTCCCCAAAGGAGATATATGTCTGCTAATCAAAAACAGCCCTTCTCACCTCTGACCGAAGAGGAACTGCAACTCGACCCCAGCCTGCCCTCCCCCGCTCAAGCCTACCTGAACACGCTTAGTCCCAGCGGCAAGCGCACCCAGGCGACCGCGCTCAACAACCTGGCATACATCTTCTCTGACGGCAAAATAAACAGTGCCGAAAAATTCCCATGGCACCACCTGCGCTACGAACATACCAGCCAACTCAGCAACCAGATGGTCGACATTGGCTATGCCAAGGCAACCGTCAACAAACACCTGGTCGCGCTGCGGCGGGTGCTTGAGGAAGCTTATCGCCTGGGTCTCTACCAGGAACACAACGACTATTACCGCGCTGCCGGGGTCAAATCGTTGCGGCATGAGACCATCCTGCGCGGACGCACCCTTGAGCACCAAGAATTGCGCTCCTTGTTGGAAGCCTGCCTGGCTGACGCTCACAACCCTGCCCTTAGTGCTCGCGATGCCGCCCTGGTGACCCTGATGTACGTCACCGGCATCCGCCGGCAGGAGGTAGTCGACCTGAATTTATCTGACTTTATCGCCAAGGAAAGTAAGCTGCGCATCCTCGGCAAAGGCAGCAAACAGCGCGAGGTTTTTCTATCTGAAGATGCCATTTCCACGCTTGATAGTTGGCTTTCGCACCGAGGCAGGCGGCTCGGTCCGCTCTTTACGCGCGTCACCAAAGGCGGCAAGGTCAAATTGGACCGCCTAAGCGCGCAGGCTGTCTATTACGTGCTCAAAACGCGCCAGAAACAGGCTGGGTTGGAAGCCTTTACACCCCACGATCTGCGCCGGACGACCATCACAGACATGCTCTCGGCGGATGTGGACGTTTTGACTGTTTCCGCGATCGCCGGGCACAACAGCAGCGACACCACCCGCCGCTACGACCGCCGCAGCGAAGAAAGCAAACGCCAGGCAGTCGAACGCTTGCGCTCGCCCCTGGCAGAATTGAAAAATGACGAGGAAAAACAGCCGTAGACGCGGCCTGTATTCATAGCAAAGCAGTACAGATCAGACCTAATAGCAGAATCAATTGGAATGGAACGGACGATGTCCGTTCCATTGTTTGAGTTATTCCTTTTTGAATGCGTCAGCGATGTCGCTGCTGATTTTTTCGAAAGCAGATCTGACATCATCCCCAAATTGCTTGATCTTCGGGTCGTTTTTGCCCTCAGTAAAAGCATATTTGAGCGCGTTGGAAATCTGTTTCAGCCCCGCCTTGACTTCTTCCAGGCTCTTTTCCGCCCATTCTTCATCGTGATCAATTGTTTCTTCGCTTCGGGCATTCTCAGTTTCCTCTCCAGCTTCAGGGCTGGGGGTTGAATCAATCGTTGTCCATTCCGCGTCGGATGGCTCTTGTTGATTGTTGGTGTTGGGATCAAAATTATCCATTTTTACTCCTTTTAATGGTAGTGGTCTATGTAGAAGTTGACAACTTTAATACAGCAAATCCAGCAGTTCTTCCCTGCTTAAATTGACAAAGTAATCCCCTACCGCTATTCCTTCAAGCACTTTTTTAATTGCAGAAGGTTCGTACAGGGTTCCTTGGAGGGCAGCCTGCAATTCGCTTACATCGCGCTGCCCGAAAAAGTCTCCATAAAAGCAAATTTGGTTGATGACACCGCCTTTGCTCACATCCAGCCAGGCTTCGATCGTGCCACCAGCATAGCGGGTTTCGCGGTTGATCGCAAATGCCTGCGATTTTCCATAATTCCAGTCCCAGCTATGATAGCGCTCACGCGAAAGCTGGTCGATTTTTTGCCAATCCTCCGCAGTGAGTTTATATTCATTCACTTTGCCCTCACCGAAAACGCTATTGATGATCATTTGGCGGAATTCCATGATACTTGGCGGGTTCTCGGGTAGATATTCGGTAATATTGGCCACACGCGAGCGCACCGATTGGATGCCCTTGGACTCAAACTTGGCTGGTTTGACCTTCAAAGCCGCGCCCACCCGGTTCAAATCTGTATTCCAAAGCAGCGTACCGTGGCTGACCATGCGCGGTCCGGAGACATATTGCGCGTTCCCGGAAATCTTTTTTCCATCAACCAAAATGTCATTGCGACCTGAAAGTTCGGCTGGCACACCCATTTTTTGCAGAACATCCACCACCGGTTGGGTAAATTTCCGAAAATTGTGAAAATTGTCGGGCGAATTCGGGGCAATGAAGGAAAAATTCAGGTTGCCCAGGTCGTGATAGACCGCTCCCCCACCCGAGAGCCGGCGGACCACGATAATGCCATGCTCTTCCACGTAATCGACGTTGATTTCCTGCACCGTGATTTGGTTGCGCCCGATGATAATGGAAGGCTGGTTAATATAGAAGAGCAGAATGTCTTCTTCAGGCGCAATGTTCTTGATCAGGTATTCCTCGATCGCAAGGTTGACCCGCGGATCATTGTTGGGTTCGTTCTCAACAAAAAGCATAATTTCTCCTGTGAATTAATACAGAGATTATAACGTTTAGTTAGAAGATATTTTTTGGTTGTGTAAGCGATGTGGAAGCTTGTAGGCCGGGTTCCGTTGTTGAACCCGGCAAAATATTGGATTCACGTGAACATTCGCGGTTCGGTTGGAATTTGTTAATTAAAGAAGATGGCATTAGCCAGGTTTGTTCAGAACAAGCAAGAAGCCGGACCACAAAAGACTTTTCTTGTCATCCTTAACGAAGTGAAGGATCTAAACCAAAAACCGGGTTGAAGTACGCAACCCGGTCTACTATTAAATCTACCACCTATCAGCTATGAGCTATGAGCCACCTTTGCTCGCCGCAAAGCGGACAGGTATCAGTTTAGCTACCGTCCCATCCCGATCACCGAAAAGCCCAACCCCTCCAACATTTTTCGATCGAGGAAGTTACGACCATCCACAATCGGCACTTTCGGAATCACATTCCAATCCAGGGTGCGGTACTCTGGCCATTCCGTTACCAATACGATCGCTTCCACATCCCTCAAAGCCTCTCCCACCTGATCACAGAACACCACTCCCAGGTCCCCATACTGGTTGCGAGCATTGGTTAACGCGACCGGGTCATGGGCTCTTACCAACGCGCCTCTTTGGATCAGCAATTTGCTGATGTCGATCGAGGGGGCATCCCGCAGATCATCGGTATTGGGCTTGAAACTGAAGCCAAGCAAAGCGACATGCTTTCCTTTTAATATCTTCAATTTTTCTTGCAGAAGGTCAACAGCCAAAACACGCTGACTGTAATTGATTTCGCGCGCCGATTCGATGATGGGCATTTTCAGTTTGTAATCGCGGGCGGTTGCGATCAGCGCAGCCGTGTCTTTGCCAAAACAAGACCCGCCCCACCCCAAACCGGCATTGAGAAAGCGGTTGCCGATCCTTTTATCCAGCCCGATACCCTTGCTGACCGCCTGGATATCAGCACCGACTTTATTTGCCAGCCGACCGATTTCATTGACATACGAAATCTTCAAAGCCAAAAAGGCATTGGCAGCATATTTGACCATTTCTGCAGAGGTCAGGTCGCATACCAAAAGCGGCACTTCTGTCAGTCCCTCTGATCGTGGAAGACCGGGAGGAGCGGGAAAGTCCTGCTGCAAGAGCGGACTGAAAAGTTCTTTCAGGCGTTCAATGCTGCGTTCGCATTGTGACCCAACCACAATCCGGTCGGGGTAAAACGAATCGTGCATGGCAGAACCCTGGGCTAAAAATTCAGGGCTGGAGACCACGTTGAAATCCGCGTGTTCGCCATTGTTGTGGTTAGAGTTGAAATGCTCGTGCATGATCGCTTCGACCCAGTTGCCAGAGCCGATAGGAACGGTCGATTTGTTCACGATGACGGTAAACTTCTCGCCCAAATTTGCGGCAATCGATTCGGCTGCCTGGCGCACATACTGCAGATCGGCATTACCATCGGGCAGTGAGGGGGTACCAACTGTAATAAAAATCACATTGGTGTTGGGGATATCGGCTTCGGTATAACTGCTGGTGAACTTGATATTATCTTTCACCAATTGCAGTGTCTCTTCAAGATGCGGTTCGTAAACTGGGGTTTTTCCCTGCTTGAACAGTGCGATTTTCTCTTCGTTTACATCCAGGCAGGTGACCTGGTTGCCAAGATAGGCTAAAACCACCCCTGTATTCATTCCGACATAACCAGTGCCAATAATTAAAACATTCATACGCCCTCTATGGTCAATTTTCTATTTATTATACCTGTCTGATAGATGTTTCATGGATCTGTTTGCGTAACCTGCCCCGCGTTTATAAATGCAGGGTTCAATCCGGTATCGTAGGGAATTGGCCTGCCTATTCCTCCAAAATGCTCGAGGTACCCCGCAGGTTATCCTTTCGTAGGGAACGTGTCTAGTCCCGTTCCGTCATCGGGAGCTGTTTTGCGAAGAATCTTTCTTTTCTCATTTTACTGATAAGATCCTTCACTTCATTCAGGATGACAAAACAAGTCTGTTGTAGATACCGTCTTGATTGTCAAGAGCTAAAGCATAATTGCTTGCCATAATCT
>CAZYIJ010000085.1:1452-8757 GCA_964647425.1 uncultured Anaerolineaceae bacterium | reverse complement strand
GAGGCGGTCCCATGTGGGCTGTCTGTTGCTTGTACAGACCACAGCCTGATTGCTGTTGAAGTGAAAGAGGGCGAAGAAACCACAAACATCAATCCTTCTGACTGGTATGCCGACCCCGCTGAATGGAATTGGCCGATTGACCCCACCATCAATTGGGATTAAGCGAGTTTCAGAGGAAAATCTGAAATAATTGCAACAATGTATTTGAATGAATTAGCAGAAACACCCAAAACTATCCCCCTTCCCGCTGCAGTCCTGGAGGGAGTTAGGGTGGTTTACTAGTATTCTCATCCTGCCAGAAACGAGAGGCTGACTTGAACGCAGAATCAAATCGAATGAAAGCAAAAGTTCTTACAAGTCTGATGTTTGCCATGCTCCTTCTCGTTTCGGCTTGTTTTCCGATCCTTGAGCAGAAGGTTGACCGCATTCTTGAAGTTGAACTTGTCGTTCCAACCGCGAACGTCACACAGGGACGGGTTTTTGACCTTCAATTGGTGCTTTCCAATCCTGGTCTTTACAACGTGCATATCAGCCGGATTGTCCTGCCAAAAGATGTCATGAACAGAAGCCGCTATATTGGATCCGAACCAGCCCTTACTTTGATGCAAAACGAGGCCGGCGAGGGATTGATTGAAATGGATCTGACAATTGCACCTACGGGAATAGAAAGGTTCATTTTCCGGTTCGAAGCTGTTGAAAGTGGAATCCTGAGCGGTTCAGGACTGGTCAGAACCGACGATAAGGATTATCCATTTGAGGTACAGCTTGAAGTGGCTGGTGTGAATCCGCAAGGCTGGGAACCGGGTACCTCACCGCTGATTACACCAACAGCGCTCAGTCCAATCCCATGGCAAGCTGTTGTACAAATTGAAGCCACTATAGAAATTGATGGTCAGGAGATGGTTGGTTGGACAGGTTCCGGCACGATCATCAGTCCGGATGGATTGATTTTGACCAACGCGCATGTAGTCCTCTCAGATCGTTTTTACCAGGTGAAGAACCTAATCGTTTCGCTGACTGTGGCTCAAGATGCTCCACCGGTACAAACTTATTATGCCAGCATTGTGCAGGCAGACGAAGCACTCGACATTGCTGTGATCAAACCCTACCAGGATTTGAAGGGTAATGCCCTGGATTACAGCCTGCTGAACTTACCCTTTGTACCCTTGGGCAATTCTGACGAATTGAACCTGGGAGAGTCGATCAACATTTTAGGATATCCTGGAATCGGCGGTGATACCATCACGCTCACCCGTGGAGAGGTCAGCGGCTTTACCTCAGAAGCAGCATATGGCAACCGGGCGTACATCAAAACCAGCGGCACGATTGCAGGAGGAAACAGCGGCGGTCTGGCAGTCAATACGATAGGCGAATTGATCGGTGTGCCAACAGCCATTGGCACAGGGAATTTACGTGACGCGATTGTTGACTGTCGAGCGCTGATGGATACCAATCGGGACGGCTATATCGATGATAATGACACTTGTGTTCCGACAGGCGGGTTCATTAATGCTCTGCGTCCAGTCAACCTGGCGATGGATCTGATAACAGCTGCCAGGACTGGTACGGTAGCAATTACCACCGGAAATGGGGGTCATGAGGAATTCAAGCCGGATGGTCAGGTGATCTTCGAAGATGATTTTTCAGACCCAAATAGTGGCTGGAACAACGTTGTGGAGTTGGAGGGGGAAACAATTTATGAAAATGGCGAATATACTATCAAGGTAAAAGAGCCAATGTTTCTGGTTTGGTCAGACCAGGAGTATTTGTATGATCAGATCGTAGTAGAAGCAGATGTACGGGTCGTAGAGTCCGTCGGAGATGGTGATTATGGCTTTATCTGTGGGTTGGTGGATAATGACCATTTCTATGTGCTCGAGATCAGTGAAGATGGTTATTACACTATTTGGAAACAGGATGGCCAGGAAATCAACTTTTTGGTGGACTGGAGCTACAGCCAGCAAGTAGCCGGGGGTGGATCCTTCAGATTGAGCGCACAATGCAGCAAAGACCAATTGCTGTTGGCGTTGGATGGGAAGGTTTTGGCGAGCGCTGTCGATCCAGACTATCAGCCGGGCGGGGTCGGAATGATCGCAGGCACCTTTGACCTTCAAGGATTTAAGGTGGCGTTTGACAATTTTCGTTTACTGATCGATTGAGGTGCTTATGAAGATGCAGATTTTGACAATCCATCACCTGGTCAAAGGTGAAGATTTGAACCACCATCGCACCCTGTATGCAGGACGTGGCGCAGAATGGTTGGTGGAAGCAGGTTTTATTGCAGCTTCAAACCTGATTTCTCCGGAATATATCCTGTGTCTTAAAGTTCATGGGATGACTTTCACTCGTCCGGTTAAACCGGGAGAAGTAGTTCGGTTCGATTCGCAGATCGTATTTACAGGAAGATCCCGTTTGATCGCGTATATTAGAGCAACCACCAAGGGAGAGTTGACCGTGGATGGTTTTATTACTTTTGTCTATGTCGACGATCACGGCAAATCCAGGCCTCATGGGATCACCATTGAAGCTGAAACGCCGGAAGAGATTGAGATGCAAAGGCGCGCGTCTGAGTTGTAAACTGGTCAAGCTGGGACAACTGTAGGATTGGCGGTTTGGATATCTTGTTGATCAAACAAGTCCATAATTGCAAGGTTAACAGCGTGGCTTGCGGTGATGTAATCACTAAATTCGGGGGTAATAACCGTGTAGGCGATTTCCAGGTCCAGGAAAGCCGGATTGAAACCTTTCAGCCGGCAACGATTGAATTCGACGTTATCAATTTTGCTGAGAGCTTCTTCGATTAAGGCGGGGAGAGCTCTGATTTTATCAGGGTGTGTGTGCGTTGAAAGCGGTATCGAAAAACTCTGGAAACGGTCTTCCATCCGGTTATAGTTTTGCAGAGGGCTCTCGAGCAGCTTGGAGTTCGAAATCCTGACGGCTTCTCCGTTGACGCTGCGAATGGTGGTTGACCCCAGGCCAATTTTCTCAACCGTGCCGGAAAAATCTCCACTTTTAATCGAATCACCAATATCAAAAGGTTTATCCAGCTGAATAGTCAAACTGGAGAGAATATCTTTGACAAAGCTCTGGGCGGCAAGCCCAATTGCGATACCTCCCAGACCAAGGCTGGTGATGACGTTCACGATATTAAAATTGGGGATGCTTTCGAGGATGATGAGGATCAGGATGGTCCAAACCAACACCCGTGCAGCAATGGCAACCCCACGAATGGATGAGCGTTTAGAGAGGTCTTCTTCAGGAGTGCGATCGAGTTCTCGGTTGGAGACCAGTTTTATAAATGCGTCCAACCAGGCGCCAGACTGGATTGCAAGAGTAGCAATCGAAATAACTCTGAAAATGCTGGTCAATTCAGCCGGGATCGTTAGAAAGGCAAAGGCTGCCCAGAGAGGCAGGATAAAGCAGGTGAACCACTTGAGCTGGCTGATCAGTGTGATTAATAAGAGCGGTTTTTCGTTCTTTTTAATAAGTTTCTTACTGACATAGACCAAAATTTCAATTACCAAAAATATTGCGATAAATGCGATTAAGGCTTGCAGCCAGGCGGAAAGGGGGTTACCAAGAATGATTTGATCCATGCGGATATTCTAACATATTGAGTAGTTTTCTCTACCCTGTCAAACCTGGCAGACTTATACTTTTTATAAACCATTAATAATGTTGAGTTATATTTAACTAAGAATATTTTCATGAAATTTGAGGTGTTTATGGAAAAAAGAAATCGCTTATTTAGGATCATCACTTTTATGGTGGTCATTTTTTTAGTCGCAACCGCTTGTCGCCTTACCAGAACTACTGAGCAAACCGCACCGGAAGCAGTAGAGCAAGTGCCTCAAGAAAGCGTTGCGACCCTGCCAGCACAAACTGGCCAAACCATTCTCGTCCCTGAGTACACTGCCCTGGAGGGCAGTCTGGAAGCCTTGTACGAGTTAGTCAGCCCCGGAGTTGTTTCGCTGCAATTCAATACGCCTGAAGGTGGCGGACAGGGCACTGGTTTTGTTATTGACAAAGAAGGTCATATCGTGACTAATTATCACGTTGCCAGCGATGCCACGGAACTGGAAGTCCACTTTCCTTCGGGTCTCAAGGTATACGGGACCCTCATTGGTACAGATCTGGATTCAGATTTGGCTGTAATCAAGGTGGATGTTGACCCAGCGATGCTGGTTCCGCTTACGTTGGGCGATTCCAACGCAATCAAAGTGGGTCAAACAGTAGTGGCGATCGGTAATCCCTATGGTCTCAGCGGCACAATGACAGTTGGGATCGTTTCTGCCCGAGGGCGGGTGCTCGATTCAATGCGGCAAACTGAGGCCGGAACCTACTATTCTTCTGGCGATACTATTCAGACAGACGCGTTGATCAATCCGGGCAACTCTGGCGGTCCGCTTCTAAACCTGAACGGTGAAGTGATTGGTGTGAACAGGGCAATTCAAACCGCTGGCCTGAGCATAACCGGTGGAGCCGTAAATACTGGCATTGGTTTTGCCATCTCCTCAAACACCGTGAGAAAAGTCGTTCCTTCGTTGATCGAAAACGGATCCTACGCTTATCCCTATTTAGGCTTATCCAGTTATTCCAACGCGTCTTTGGCGATGATCGAGATGTTAAACCTGCCACAATCTACTGGTGCTTATGTTGCCAGTGTAGTGACAGGCGGTCCAGCAGACCAGGCAGGAATCAAGGGTGGAACTCAACCGACTTCAGTCCAGGGTTTGAGCAAGGGCGGTGATTTGATCGTTGCGGTTGATGGGATTGAAATCAAAGACTTCAGCGAACTGATGAGTTACCTGGTATTGAACACTTCTGTTGGCGATGAAATTGTTCTGACGGTTATTCGCAGCGGTCAGACAATGGATATCCCGGTCATTTTGGGGCAACGACAATAGGCAGTTGAATCGTACTCAGAGAGGTCGCGCTTTACATGCGTGACCTCTTTTTTTTTGGAGCGAGAAAAATTACCCTCCGTACGGCTGGGCCTTGATCCAGCTAACAGGCATTATTTATTGAAAAAATCTTTTCGGATTTGAGGGTCGCGTGCAATTCCAGCCATCAGGATATCCATCAGATTTTGCAGCAGATCCTGCAAGTGGGGGTCATAACTGACATCAAGGCTTTGTTCGACAGGTTTACCGCTGTCTTGCTCCAGGCGTTCCAACAAGTAAGGCGCAAGCCATTGGGAGATAGTCCCGAGCACATATGCAGCTAAATCAGTGTCCACCCAAGTGGCAATGTCGTCGTGGAGGACACCTTGCGAGAGAAAAGCGTGAAAACGTCCATCTCCAGAGAGGCGCTGACCAGTCTCAGGATCAATGGAGCTGTTAACCGGGTTTTCAAAGTTATGGCGGCGTTCTACCATCGAGAGTCGGGGATATTTGAGTTCGAATGCAAGATCAATTTGTATAAGACGCTGCAGGTAACGGAAGGTATCGAGATTATTGGCAGGCAGCGGAAGCGTAGAAATAAGCTCTAACTTTCGATCCTTGATAATACTGAGAATATGTTTGTAAAGGTCTTCCAGGTTCTCAAAATACTGGTAGAAGGAGCCTTTGGCGATGCCAGCATTATTGACAATCGCATTCACTGAGGCAGAGTGAAGACTGTTATCAGCGAATTCTTCAATGGCTGCGTTCTCAATTAGGTCCCGTTTTTGCTGAGAAAGGTGAAAAAAAGTATCTTTTGGCATTTTTCCTCGTTATGACCGAATGGTCATATTATATGCAAGGGTGTTCCTTTGTCAATGTTGTGGGTTTGTCTCTCTACAATGGGTAAGTACAACTAAAGTTTACATTTTTCTACCACTCCTTCGAACTTAAGATAAAATCTTGTTATGGATCATATCTACAGTGACCGCAATGAGTATTTTCAACGTGACAAAAATGGTCCTTGTGCTTTTTGTGACGCGCAAGAAAAACCTGACGATTTCCGTAACTTGATCGTGCATCGGGGAGAATACAACTTCGTAATTCTCAATCTTTACCCTTATACCAGTGGGCATATCATGGTTGTTCCATATACGCATACCAACAAACTGGAAAAGCTAAGCTCAGACCAACTTACTGAAATGATGCATTTGATCCAGAAGGGTATTCGTGTTTTGACCGGGCTTTATTGTCCACAAGGATTTAACGTCGGTCTCAATCTTGGTGATGCTGGAGGAGCGGGCATCAAAGAGCACCTTCATTGGCATATTATCCCTCGCTGGGTTGGTGATGCCAATTTCATCACGGTGATTGGCAAGACGCGTGTATTGCCAGAATCTCTCGAGGAATCTTACAAAAAAATCCTGGAAGCCTGGAAGATGGATTAAAAAAGAGAGCGTTACGCTCTCTTTTTTGATAGGTTTGTTTTATCAGCAGGGACTATTTTTCTCCCATTCCCTCTATGTTGCCAACTCCTTGGATTTTTTGAGTCACCCTGGGATTGCCATAGTACCTCACATTGTAGACGCCGCTCACGTCCAGATCCAATGTTTCAGTTGCCCAAACTGTAGCTGAAACCGCTCCTTCGATCTTAAGGCTTACGGAGACACTCTTTAGATCTTCGGCATCATAATTTGTTCCGCCGGCAAATTTCAGGGTCTGGGTTTCGGCGATACCGCTGA
The DNA here is from genome assembly GCA_964647425.1 of uncultured Anaerolineaceae bacterium. GTDB lineage: Bacteria > Chloroflexota > Anaerolineae > Anaerolineales > Anaerolineaceae > Mesolinea. The sequence goes on along the minus strand of CAZYIJ010000085.1, from coordinate 2,135 downwards.
TGTCAATCTCTGACCCACCTTCTATAACCATGTCCAGGGCTTTGACATTCATGTTCGTAAAATCAAGGCTTGCTCCACCCTGCAACATGACTGAGAGCGAATCAGTTCTGAGATCTTTTGCCACCAATTCAGTGCCGCCTTCAAGAACAAAACGGGTCAAGTTTTCAAATGTGATGGTGATGGTGGGATAGTCGCGATCGGTTATCCAATCCAGCATGTCTCGTGAATGTTTGACCAAAAGGACACCGTTTCGGACTTCGTAGTTAATCCCATCAACGATATTTTTTGGACCTTCGATCAGGATGGCGTGTTTGTCACCTTGAACCAGGAATATCGGACCGGCAGCCTCAATGTCTATTTCAGTGAAAGCTGAGAGAGTGTCGCCCACACCTACAAAACTTGTGTCATCGGGGACAGGTGTTTCGCGAGGTGTCAGACGTGGAAATACACAGGCAGTAATTGCTAAAATCAAGGTTGACAGAGTCAACAGAATTCTAAGCCGGTTTTTCATAACAACCTCCTTCCTTCAGCTACTATTCTACATCAAATTGTAGATGTACTATAAAAAATAGAGAGATTTCAATCCTTCTTGCCATAATAGCTTTAAAAAGGGCCTTAGTTGTTAGTAGAAACAGATTGCTTCATTGGCAAGACTTGTACTGGTAGGAATATTTTCAAACAAC
>CAZYIJ010000085.1:0-1442 GCA_964647425.1 uncultured Anaerolineaceae bacterium | reverse complement strand
ACTATTCTACATCAAATTGTAGATGTACTATAAAAAATCGGAAAAATTGCATAACATCCTCAATTAAAATTGGTGCAACAACCTATTTGTTCGAGGAACGCAATTGCCGTCTCAACCAAGTTGCAGCGGGTCCTTCATAATGACGGACAACCAGAACTGAGGTCGACGTTGCTTTTCGTACCCGATCTACCATTTCACCGAAAGGAAACTCGCCTTGGGTGTCACCTTCATGAGAGCCGATGACAATCAGGTCATAATCACGCTGCCTGGTTTCTTCTATAATAGCTGTTGCCGGGTCATTTCCTCGAATGATTTGCAGGTTAATATCGCCTGGGATTTGCTCAAGTTGAACAATTACTATCTCTTGCAAGTAAGCCATCTGATCCTCGTACTGTTCATCATCCAGATCCTCATCAACAATGCGAATCAAGTCGGCGGTACCGTTGTCAGCCTTGGCCAGGCTCGCTGCGACCTGGATAGCGAACTTGGAATGGTAGCCGCCACCAACTGGAACTAGGATATTTTCCAAACGGTCGATCCCGCGATCAAACAAAATTCCGACGCTAGCTAGTCCGGAACGAACAATTGGCTCCAATGCTTGGTTGAATTTGGTTTGTTCATTTTCGCCTTCTGGCCACTTAAAAAGCAAAAGGCGAACATTGTTGTCGCTGCGCATTTCATTGATAATTCCGTCGGTGGAGGTTGCGTCGGTGACTGTCTTGGCATACATCGGGACATTACGCTCAACCGCATGTTTGATAAATTTCTCCAGGGCATATTGACGGGAACGCTGCAGTTGAACCTTGGCGTCTTCGTTCTGTGAAACCTGAGGATCGATTACTTGCAACAAACACAGGCTTACATCACTCTGAACATTGGCGATACTTGCACCAACGCGGATCAGGTTTTCCATGCCACTGTCTTGTTGGATAGGTACCAGGATGCGATAATGACCGGGGTCCAGACTGCGTTTATGCTCCGCCTGCCAGGAAGAAACAACCAAGCGAATGTAATAATAAAGCGTAAAAACAGCAAGGACACCGCCCATGAAAATCAGTGCGCGCGTATCGGAATAACGCAAGACGATCAGGCATACCAGCGACGCAATGATTGGTGTTAGTGGGAAAAATGGCACTTTGAAAGGACGATGAATGTAGGGATATTTTTTTCTGAGGGTGATCATCGAAAGGTTGGAAAGGAGCAACACAAATAGGTACCCACCAGAAGTAATGTAGCTAAGGAAATCCACAGCACCAATACCAGTAATCAGGATCGAGACGGCACCAATGAAGATGATTGCAAGATACGGGACCCTAACTTTGTTGAGGTGAGAAAGAAAAGCGGGCCAGGCACCATCCCGGCTGAGGGTAAAACTCTCCCTGGTTGCTGAAAGCATAGAAGAGTTAATGGAAGTGAGTGAACCGACCATGCCAGCAATACCA
>CAZYIJ010000084.1:0-8989 GCA_964647425.1 uncultured Anaerolineaceae bacterium | reverse complement strand
CTCTCATTCGCTATTTGCGCTTGGACTTGGAGCGCTGGCGAACAATCATGTCATTAGTACGCTTGTTGCGTCTGGTTTTGTAACCAAGAGCTGGTTTGCCCCAAGGGGTCTTAGGACCGGGCATCCCAATTCCAGTGCGACCTTCACCACCACCATGAGGATGATCCCTCGGTGACATTGCAGAGCCGCGAACTTCCGGACGGCGACCCATGTGGCGCTTGCGACCAGCTTTACCCAGTTTGATATTGCTGTGTTCTACGTTACCAACCTGTCCAATGGAGGCGCTGCATTCCTGTAAAACCAGGCGAACTTCACCGCTTGGCATACGGACTTGCGCGTACTTGCCTTCTTTTGCCAACAATTGAGCTGACGTACCAGCAGAGCGCACCATTTGGGCACCCTTTCCGGGGTGTAGTTCAATCGCATGGATGTTGGTACCCACCGGAATGTTTGCCAAAGGCAGATTGTTTCCGGGTCGGATTTCTGCACGGGGACCAGACATCAGGGTATCGCCAACTTTGACGCCAATTGGCGCAATGATGTAGCGCTTTTCGCCATCAGCATAGAACAACAAAGCCAAACGAGCTGTCCGGTTAGGGTCATACTCGATCGCATTGACCGTGGCTGGGATGTTCAATTTATCACGTTTGAAATCGACCAATCGGATTTGACGGCGAGCGCCACCACCACGATGACGAACGGTCACACGACCCATCGAGTTGCGTCCGGAACGCTGCTTGCGAACAATCGTCAGGCTGCGTTCTGGTGTGGTTTTGGTTATCTCTTCAAACGTATAGCTGGTCTTATGACGCTGACCAGGGGTCTTGGGTTTGTATACTTTAACAGCCATTATTCCACTCCTTCAAACACAGGAATACTGTCACCCTCTTTGAGAGTCACAATAGCTTTCTTGAAACCGCTGTTGCGCACCACCAAACGGCGGGTGCGGGAGTTGCGGTGTGCCTTGGCGGGCAGATTAATGATATTGACACGCACGACAGTGACATCGAAAGCGGTTTCAACAGCGGTTTTCACCTGTTCACGGGTGACATTACTGTTTACCTCAAACACAAATTGGTTCAGCTTGCTGGCCAGATAGTTTGATTTTTCGGTCACGACGGGGCGTCGCAGGATATCAAAAACGGAAATAGTCATTCTGCTACACCTTCCTATCCCAGATAACCCTTGATCACTTCGAGTGAAGCAAGCGGGATAATTACTTTTTCAAAACTGAGCAGATCGCGGATGTTCAGGTAGTTTGCCTGAAGCAACTTGGCATCAGCCAGATTGCGACCAGATTTGATCAGATTTTCACTTTTTTCGCTCTTGTCTGGCACTAATACCAGGGCGCGTTTGTCGCCGGCAAGTGCTTTCAGAGCTTTTGAAAGGTCAGAACTTTTGACTTCTTTCATTTCCATGCTATCGACCATAACCAATTTCTGATCGTTGGCTACCACAGTCAATGCGGAGCGCAGAGCTGCACGGCGCATTTTTTGAGGCATTGCCTGGGTATAATCACGCGGTTTCGGTGTGTGGATGCGACCACCACCGACGGATTGCGCGTTGATCATACTGCCGCGTCGTGCGCGGCCGGTGCCCTTTTGTTTCCAGGGTTTTGCGCCACCACCGCGGACTTCGCCACGGCGCTTGGTGTTATGGGTGCCCAGACGAGCGTTTGCCATCTGGCGTTGGTAAGCCTGGTGCATCAGATCGACATTGACCTTGGCTGCGAAGATTTCTTCGGGCAGGTCGATGCTGTCTGTTTTTTCGCCTTTTAAGTTAAAAACGTCTACATTCATTTTCACATTCTCCATTCGCCACAAGCCTACTGCTTGCGAACCGCCTTGATCATGACGGTGCCACCCTTAGCGCCAGGAACAGAACCCTGAACACCAATCAGGTTGCGCTCGGTATCAACCAAGGCTACACGGATGTGGGATGAGGTCACCCGGACATTGCCCATGCGTCCCGGACGTCTTTTGCCTTTGTAAACACGACCTGGGGTCGTACCGGAACCAGAGGAGCCGGGTGAGCGTTGGCGGTCAGACTGACCATGGGTCATGGGACCACCACCAAAGCCCCAACGTTTCATCGCACCAGCGAAACCTTTGCCTTTGGAGGTACCAATCACATCGACAAACTCGCCAACTTCAAAAACTGAAGCGGTAACTTCGTCACCGGCATTGATGCCATCTAACTTATTGGTGCGGAACTCACGCAGAGTTCGCACTGGAGGGAGGTTATTGGTCTTAAGATGACCAAGCTCAGCCTTGCTGAGTCGTTTGGGTTTCACCTCGTCAAAGGCGAGCTGCACGGCATTGTAACCGTCTTGAGCAACCGTCTTGACCTGGGAAACAAAACATGGCCCAGCTTCGATTAAAGTCACCGGGACGGCGCGGCCGTCTCCGTCGAAGATCTGGGTCATACCGATCTTTTTTCCTATTAGCCCTTTCAACATGCTATTCTCCTGTATTAGTATTCTTGCGAGACTGTCAGCCTGGGCAAGCTGCATCATCTCCGCACAATTCAGTCAATGGTCCCTGTGAAGCGGTCTGCCCACGCGGGAGGCATTCTTAAATTGTCACATAAAATTACTACCCTCAAGGTAGCCTATCAAATATATCATAACCCCTGTCAGCGCGCAAGGGGTTTTTTGGAATTATTAGCTGATTTTTGTTACCAAATTAGCAAAGTTTAGCGCTCAGGAATTCTACTACAATTTCCGCGTTTGAACGCAGTAATATATAGGAAGCTATCCACTTTACAATAACCCCAATCACACCGGTCTGCTGAGCGGGTGCACGCGCTGACTTGGGGTCATTACTATATAGTTGCTTTGCGATTAAATGTTACTTTAAGATCAAAGGCAATTGCTCCGTCCAGGCCTGGGTGGAAAACATCGTGTCATAGCAATCATCCCAAACCCCTGAAAAGTAAATCCCATTTGACGCGATTTCTCCAATAGGTAGATTGGTAATACAGTTCGTGTCATAAACCTTTATTTTTTGAGTAAGCCCATCATAGACGAAGAACTCGTTCAAGGTGATGCTTGTTTCTCCCCACGCCATCATTGGAAAGTCATCCGCAGCAGATTCTGGACGTGCGACCACCGGCGTCATCTCCAGATCATATTTCCAGGTGGCGGATCCTGAGGATGGCTGTATTGGCGGATCCGCGCTAAAGGCGTCAAACTTGTAGTACACCTGTTCAGCCCCGGTTGGTGCCGTATCATCGTCTCCGATAAAGCTGAGGTAGAGATAATCTTGTAAACCCAGAATCTCCACATCCTGGATTATCGACAAGGTATCCCAGCTTGATGGAAGGTTTACCTTCACATCTGCCTTGCTTGTGCAGCCTACCGCAGTACACGAGCTGACCCAAATTTGGTCTACTGTGCTCGGATGGTAACCGCTGGCTAACGCGACCCGTTGAGTAGTGCCATCCTGATAAAAAGACAGGCTAACAGGGATGTCCTGATCTGTACTTGTTGATGTGGTAATCACCCAGATCTGGTTCATCTGCCCATCTGCCAGCGTGCTGCGGTTAGAACGGAGTTCCAGTCGCTCATCAAAGGGAGCAGGACCGCCCGTGGTCCAGTTGTAGTGGTAGCCAACGTGCAGGAAACCGCTTTCATCGATGCCAAGATCGAGGCTGTAAAAATCTACAGTTTCAAAATTGTCGATGAACCAGGCAACCCGTCCGGTGACAGATCCACCTGCGATGCGCTTGTACCATAGATCAGCCGTACGGCTGTCGGTATAAGGTCTGTCGTAAACTGCATACGCTGAAGCACCTTGCGCAACGACCCAAACATTGCCAGCAGTTTGCTCCGTACCATCCAACGGATCGCAATCATTGTCATAACCGCCGATAGGTGGAACAAGCGGGATCTGTTGGTAGCAAGCAAATTTTTCTGGTCCGCCGCGTTGTTCAACCCAGGTCACATAAGCAGTTCCATCATTTAACACGGCAATGTCCGGGTTGTACTGTTTCCAGTTCGTCCCGGTCCCTCCCAGAGTCATGGTGATCTTATCTAATGGGCCTGCCTCTCCATAACGGGTACGATAGTAAACAATGCGGTTAGCAACAATTCCAGCAATATGTGAGCGTCCAGTCGCATCGACAGCGATAACCGCATGTTCCACTTCATCGCCCGCAGTGATATGGATTTCTACTGGCGGCGAGAAGGTTTTGGGCACACAGGCACTCAGGATAAGTGTTAAAAGTAAAAGGAATGTCCAGACAACAATTTTGCCTTTCATGGTTATTAACCTCCTTAGAATTGGCGCATACAAACCTTGTTTAAGAGAGTGTATGCCTACGACTTTGGATTCGGAATGTATAATTTGGACAACCTCGGACGAGGTTTATAGGGTTGATATTTATAGTATAACAATTTTATTTTTGAATACAATACATCAATAGATATTTTTTCTAAAACAGCAGGCTTTATTGAATTTCGATCTCTCTCTTAAGCCAAAATTTCTTGAATTCTCGCTAAGTTTTGTTCAGTGTAAAATTGTGCTTATGGTCTACAAACCCAATCTGGATATCAACCGACTTTATTCTCGCTTTGCTTCACCTATATGTGAGTTGGACTGCGGCGAAATTTGCAAGCAATTCAACCCTTCCGGCAAACCCTTCTGTTGTGACATCTGCGTGGCAGTGCCAGTGGCCTTGAAAGAGGAATGGACTTACCTTAAAGCCAACACAAAACTGTGGCACCGCTTGCGCGGGGATGAATGCCCTACCGATCCAATTGACTTACCCAAAATGCGGGCTGAAACACCCCATTACATGCATTTGATGGCTTGTAAAGGTCCCGCTTTTTGCGAGCGTGACTTTCGCACGCTCAGCTGCCGTCAGTTCCCGTTTTCACCCTACATCACAGCGGATGACCGCTTAATCGGGCTAACCTACAATTGGGATTTTGAAGAGGTTTGTTGGGTGATCAGCAATTTGGACCAGGTCAGCGACCAATATCGAAAAGAGTTTTTGGATATATACGACGAGTTGCTTTTTGAGCATCCCAGCGAATATGACAGCTATTTCTGGCTTTCAGAAGACATGCGCGAGCATTTCATCAAGCTTCAACGCTCTATCCCAATCTTGCATCGCGATGGCGGATATTACCTACTAGACCCTTCGACAGACGAATGCACACCTATTGAGCCTTCTGAATTTCCAAAATTTGGTCCGTATCTGTAAAAGATAGGGAGCAGGGAGCTGGGAACTGGAAACAGGAAACGACTAACTGGGAGCTGGAAACACGAAGCAGTAAGCAGGGACCAGGAAACGGTAAACAGAGAACAGGGAGCTGGGAATAGGAATCAGATATGACAACAAGAAATCACCGTGATTTAGTTGTTTGGCAAAAATCTATGGAGTTAGTAGAAGAAGTTTATCGATTAACCAATTTTTTACCAAAAGAGGAAATATTTGGAGTAACCAATCAATTGAGGAGAGCCGCATTTTCAATTCCATCCAACATTGCTGAAGGTAATGCACGCAATTCTTCGAAAGAATACGCAAGATTTCTGTCAATAGCAAGAGGCTCAAAAGCAGAAACTGAAACTCAACTAGAAATATGTGTCCGTATCGGTTATTTGAATGAAGATCAAACCCACAAAGCGATTACCTTATGTGATGAAATTGGTAAAATGCTCTACTCAATGATACAGAAATTAAGCAATCAATGAACTCCTCTCTGCTCCCAGTTTCTTGATCCCTGTCCCCTGCTCCCTGCTCCCTGATCCCTGTTTCCTGATTTAAAACAAAAACGACGATGCTAAGATCGCCGTTCAAACAGGAAAACAAAAATGCGAGTCCCTGCCGGGTACTCGTTATTTTGCTAAATTGTAAAGATTCCTCCACTCTTGTTTCACAACAAAGTTGAGCAACCTGGAAAACTCTAAACTAAATCTTGATCTCGATGTCAACACCAGCGGGCAGGCTCAAGCGCATGAGCATGTCAATGGTCTTTGAATCGGGTTCCAACACGTCGATCAGACGATTGTGGGTTCGGATCTCAAAATGTTCCTGTGAGTCTTTGTCAATAAAGGTAGAACGTCGGACAGTGTATTTTTCGATCTTGGTTGGCAAGGGTACCGGTCCCACCACGCGGGCACCAGAGCGCTCAGCGGTTTCGACAATTCGCTTCGCACTTTGATCTAAGATGCGATGATCGTAAGCCTTCAAACGGATTCTAATTTTTTGTTTTGCCATAGTTTTCCTGTTCTTTTTTTCTTAATTTCAACCGGTCTTCACCGGATTGAGTCAATTTAAATCTCAGCCGTTAAGACGACCAAGGATTTTTTTCATATAAGCGTCAGAGACGCGGTCGTAATGCTTGAACTCCATCGTGAAAACGCCTCTGCCCTGGGTGGCAGAACGGAGCTCTGTGGCATAGCCAAACATCTCCGAAAGGGGCACTTCAGCATGGATTGCCTTGGCGTTGCCATAGCGGTCGTCCATTCCCAAGATATTACCAACACGGGAATTGATTTGACCAATGATATCGCCGGTATATTCCTCGGGGATCGTGATTTCAACCTGCATGATTGGTTCCAGAATCACTGGGTCAGCTTTTTCTGCAGCTTCACGCAAACCAAAGATGGCTGCCATGCGGAAAGCCATTTCGCTCGAATCAACCTCGTGGAAAGTGCCGTCAGTCAAGGTAAATTTGACATCGGTCATGGTAAATCCTGCCAAAGGACCGCTTTCACAAGCTTCATAAAAACCTTTTTCAATCGCAGGTATGTATTCTTTGGGGATCGAACCACCACGAATTTTGTTTTCAAACTGGAGACCTTGTCCACTGTCCAGTGGTTCCAGATCAAAAATTACATGACCATACTGACCATGCCCACCAGATTGCTTGCTGTAGCGATATTGAGCATTCATAATTGGTTTGGTTATGGCTTCACGGTAAGCTACACGAGGTTTACCAATATTGGCTTTCACCTTGAATTCACGCAACAGACGAGTGACCAACACATCAAGATGCAGTTCACCCATTCCTGAAATCACTGTCTGACCAGTGACATCATCCTGGCGAACGCGGAATGTGGGGTCCTCTTCGGCTAATTTCACCAAAGATTCAGCCATGCGTTCCTGGTCTGCCTTGGTTTTCGGTTCGATTGCGATTGAAATCACTGGGTCAGGGAAACTGATTGCTTCCAGATAGACCGGATTAGTTGGGTCAGAAAGGGTGTCACCCGTGAAACTGAACTTTAATCCCAAAATTGCGCCGATGTCTCCTGCGCCCAATTCTTCGATATCTTCCCGCCGATCGGCGTACATTCTGAGCAACCTGCCGATGCGTTCTTTTTTGTCTTTTGAAGAGTTTTGAACAGTCGAATTTTGCTTGACCTTACCCGAGTAAACGCGCAGGTAAGCCAGGCGTCCCATGTATGGATCTGAGACAATTTTGAATACCAACGCAGACATCGGTTCGCTGTCATCAGCATGACGAAGCACTTCGCTCTCATCACGCACCAATGTTCCCGTTACCGGGGGAATATCAAGCGGAGAAGGCAAATAATCAATCACAGCGTCCAAAACTAATTGCACGCCTTTATTTTTCAAGCTGCTACCGCAAAAAACCGGGGTTGCCAGGTTGGCAATTACGGCTTTGCGCAAAGCCAGTTTCAATTCTTCGAGAGTAATCTCTTCGCCTTCAAGGAATTTGACAGTCAGGTCTTCATCTAATTCAGCGATACGTTCTACTAAAATCTCACGTAAATCTGCAGCTTTTTTCTTAAGTTCTTCGGGTATCTCGACCACTTCAGGGGTGACACCAGTGCTCTCATTATAAAAAACTGCGTTTTGTTCCAATAAGTTGACAATCCCAATAAAATCGCTTTCAGTGCCGATCGGAATCTGCATCTGAAGTGCGTTTGCACCTAAGCGCTCTTTGATACTCTCAATAGTACGTTCATAGGATGCACCAACACGATCCAGCTTGTTTGCGAAACAAATTCGCGGCACGCCAAACTTATCTGCCTGGCGCCAAACAGTCTCACTCTGGGGTTCAACGCCCTGGACAGAATCAAAAACAACCACACCGCCGTCCAACACGCGCAGCGAGCGCTGTACTTCGGCAGTGAAGTCAATATGACCGGGAGTATCGATAATATTAATGAGATGGTCTTTCCATTCAGCCGTTACAGCTGCGGAAACAATGGTGATACCGCGTTCACGTTCCTCGGGCATCCAGTCGGTAACGGTTGTGCCGTCATCGACGTTGCCCAAACGGTAGGTTTTGCCGGTATAAAACAAAATCCGCTCGGTGGTGGTAGTTTTACCAGCATCGATATGGGCGATAATACCAATATTTCGATAGCGCTCGAGCGGAAAGTTAGTCATAGGTGACCTTAATTGTTAAAGTACCAGAATTACATGCGGAAGTGAGAAAACGCGCGATTAGCCTCAGCCATCTTGTGCGCTTCTTCACGTCGGCGAATGGCAGCACCCTGATTTTCAGCAGCATCCATCAATTCACCAGCAAGTTTCTCTGAATAAGACTTGCCAGCTCGTGCCCGGGAAGCAGTAATGATCCAGCGCATCGCCAGGGTAATCCGGCGTTCTGGAGCAACTTCCATCGGCACCTGGTAGGTCGCACCACCAATACGGCGGGGGCGAACTTCCATCATTGGGCTGACATTTTTCAAGGCGGTTTCGAACACTTCCATACCCTCTTTACCAGTCTTTTCGCCGATCATATCGATCGCCTTATAGACATGGCGGGTAACGGTGCTTTTCTTGCCGTTTAGCATGATGCGATTAATCATCATCTGCAGATGAACGTTGTTATAACGAACATCCGGGGGGGTGATTCGCTTTTCTGGTTTCAATCTTCTTGACATAATTGCTCCTCAATTTCAGCCAGCAGCGGTTTCCCGCCATTTACCGGCTTTGATTCCAAATTACTTATCAGCGCGTTTGGCGCCGTATTTGGAACGAGCGCGTTTGCGATCAGCAACACCGG
>CAZYIJ010000083.1:0-8989 GCA_964647425.1 uncultured Anaerolineaceae bacterium | reverse complement strand
TTGAAAACTGGCAAACCAAACGAAATTACCTGGGCAGGCGCAAGCAGCTCAGAGCAATTTGCAACACACACAAGAAACGCGTCCAGGTAGTCAGGAGGGCAAAAGGCTGTCGGCGCGAAAAAAGTCAATTAAGCCCTGGGAAAGACCCGGGGGGTGGCTTAAGGAGACAACAAAAGAACTTATGATCGTAGAATTGCAAAAAACTCGCTTACACGCGTTAGTTTGCGCGAAACGAACGGCGGCGTGTTGATGAGAATCACGCCAGATCAGTCCGGAACTGCTTTTCAACCCCAGGGGTCCATACCAGGCAGCAGCGAAGCTGTCTTAATCGCTTTGGGCGCGCCATACTCCGAAAAAGATTCTTCAGTTTTTTACCTCGCGCAGGGCGAATGTGCCGCGCGGTTTTTGTTTTCCACTATTCAAGTAAAACAACAAAAAATTTCTTTTCAAGGAGGCTACTGATCCCCTCACATGCATTGACAAAGAGCGTATTGACAAAAATGGTATAAAATGGTGTAAAATTACTTTCGACGTGGAGTACCGTTTATTGTAAGTGTAGGGTTAGCGTTAATGAAAAATCACAAAACTTATTTCTGCTTTCTGCTTTCTGCACGAACAGGTGCAGGAAAGGAGGGAATGGTATGTTCAAGTAAAAAACCCTTTCAAACAATGGGAAATTATTTAATTCCTTGTTTACAGGGCATTTTAGATTATTTTTCTACTAATCAAAATAAAACTATTGAAGGAGTAAAGAAATGAAATCGAAATTGTTTAAGTTTTTCGCAGTAATCATGCTTTTTGCATTGATTACACCATCGGTTTTCGTTCAAGCCCAAGCTGACGGCCCAAATTTACCAGAGGTAAATCGACCTGAGCTGGATGAACTGGGGTCCCTACTCGTTCCCTCGAAGACCGGAAGATATATTCTTATATTTGAGGGTAATTCTTTGGTGGAAGAGACCAGTTCTGCTAGGGTTAGCATTAACGCCGGTAGCTATTTAGAAACCCTCGCCGCTCAGCGCGAAGGGATCCTAAGTAGAATAGAAACCCAATTAGGACGTTCTTTGCGTGTACATTATGTTTATGATGTCATTCTAAATGGTGTTTCCGTTGAAATGACAGCAGAGGAAGCGGCTGAAGTCGCTGCTTTACCTGAAGTGACAAAGGTATTGCCAGTAACCCTCGAGCATCCTCTGACAGACGCTGGGCCGAAATGGATCGGCGCAGACACCCTTTGGGACGGCAGTGCTGTTCCTGTTGAAGAAGGTGAAACTAAGGGTGAAGGCGTGCTGGTTGGTATTATTGATACCGGCATCAACTTTGACCACCCGTCATTCAGCGATGCTCCAAGCGATGGTTACACATACCCAGAAACAACAAAACTGGGTGTTTGTGCTAATAAAGCAGGTGGTGACTACGAAAGCGCCTGCAATAACAAGCTGATTGGTGCATGGTCCTTTGTAACGGAAGACCTTACACCTGAAGATTCAGACGGCCATGGCTCCCACACCGCCAGTACCGTCGCTGGAAACACCATAGATGTTGATGGCATGACAATTTCTGGTGTTGCGCCCCATGCGCAGATCATCTCTTACGACGCCTGTGTTGACTCTTGTCCTACTGATGCTCTCACAGCAGCTGTTCATCAAGCAGTAAATGATGGCGTAGATGTAATTAACTATTCCATCTCAGGAGGAAACGATCCTTTTAACGACCCTGTAGAACTTGCATTTCTTGAAGCGACGCAGGCTGGTATTGTGGTTGCCACATCGGCTGGCAACAGCGGCCCCGACGCAGGCACTGTAGCTCACCGCTCACCCTGGGTGCTCTCCACTGCCGCCACAACCCATAACCGAACCATGACCAGTGTGGTTAATTTCTCCCATGAAGATTACGGTGATATCTGGACACTTTCTGGTTCGATTCCCTTCACCGAGGACGTTCTTTTTGAAGATGTTGTCTATGCCGGTGAAGATGAGGGGAATGACCTGGGTTGCAATGCCTTCCCGGAAGATTTCTTCGATGGTAGCATTGCCCTGATCAAACGCGGCACCTGTCCATTTGATGTCAAAGTTGATAACGCAGAAGCTGCTGGCGCAGAGGGCGTCTTGGTATTCACAAGTACTCTTGCCCCCGGTGCAATGGGTTCTGTTACAGCGAGTATCCCCAATGTAATGTTAAATATCCCAGGAACCCTGGGTGATGAAATTGCTGCCTGGGTTGCGGCTGAAACAGATGATAATGTCAGCATTACGGCTGAAGATGCCATCTTGGAAGATAGCATTGCCGATATCATGGCGGATTTCAGCTCACGCGGACCAAACACCACATTTGATGTGCTCAAACCTGACCTGGGCGCACCTGGCATGGAAATTTACGCTGCTTTTGCCGACGGCACGATCACTGAGGACGTTGAATTAGCTGAATACGCCTTCCTGCAAGGCACGTCCATGTCCAGCCCCCACGCCGCCGGTTCTGCTGCCTTATTAAAGGCACTCCATTCTGATTGGTCTTCTGCTGAAATTCGCTCTGCGATGATGCTGACCGCCTATGAAGATGTCTTGGATACGGATAAAGTAACACCAGCAGACCCCTTTGACATTGGCGCGGGTCGAATCCAGTTGGAAAAAGCTGGTTTGGTTGGCTTGGTGATGGAAGAGAAATATCTTTCAATTGAAGAGGGTGACGATGTTAAAGCCCTTAATACCCCAAGCCTTTACAACAGCACCTGTGTAGAAGAATGCACCTGGACCCGCACTTTCACCAGTGTGGCGGATTGGCCGGCAACCTATACGGCGACGGCACCTGCCTGGGTCACTGTTGAACCTGCCGTTTTCACTATTGCACCTGATGCCACCCAAGAGATCACGATCACTGCTGATGTCAGCGATCTTGGCTTTGGGGATTGGGAGTTTGGGTCAATTGCGTTTGATACAACAGATACATTCCAAAACATGGATCCCATTTCTGATGTCCACATGCCTCTGGCAGTGCAGCGATCATTCTCAGACATCCCCGAAATGATGGCATTTGAAACCCACCGGGATGCCGATGGCGCGGTTGTTGAAGACCTGACCGCCGTTGAAATTACAGAGGGTACGGTTTACACTTCTGGATTGGCAAAAGCGGAAATTGATACATTTGCATTAGCTCAGAATGATGATGAATTTCCTTTTACAGACCTTGAAGGTCTGTATGTGAAGAAAATGGTGGTACCTGCGTACTCCATTCGTTTGGTAGCAGAAATTCTTGAAACCACATCTCCAGACGTGGATATGTTCCTATACTGGGACTACGATGGTGATGGAGTATTCGACCTTGGCGGGTATGATGAGGATGGATATTTTACTAGAGAAGGCGACTACCTGGTTGATTATAGCGCTACCATTGGTTCTGAAGAATACATAAATGCACCCAAGAATTGGATCTATTATAATACTGTAGATACCTATTTCATTGTTGTCACAAACTATCAAGATTCTGGTGCTACTGATAACATTTCAATGGCAACCAGCACAGTGCCTTATGCTGCTGCTGGTAATTTTGATGTCTCTATTCCCCCAACACTACCTGCTGGTGAGCCGTTTGACATGGAAATCACCTGGGACGTGCCCACTGAAGAAGGCGACCGCCTGTACGGGTTCTTTGAAACCTGCGCGGATGCGGCATGCGAGACTTATTTAGGTGGTACGGATATTGATATTCATCGCTTAGAAGATGATGTGGTCAAGAGTGTGAGTGTTGAAAGTGCAGTGGCTGGTAATACGGTCACCTACACAATCAATGTCCACAACTTTAAAGACGAGCCCATCACCTATACAATTGAAGATGTTTTGCCCGATGGCGTAACCTATGTTGATGATTCAGTCTCATTAAATGCTGAATATGATCTTGATAGCAATGCCATTTTGTTTGAGGATGAGATCGCTGCAGATAGTACTGTAGCAATTACTTTCCAGGCGACGGTTGATGACGAGCTGGATCCTGAAACGATTATCACTAATACTGCCCTCCATGAGGGTGATGGCTTAGGCATGCGCCTGGAACCGACCCTCCCGGTCAGCTTTATTGCCGAGGATGAATTACCAGATGCTGACAATCAAGACCTAACAACAAATGAAGATGTTCCTCTGGACATCACCCTGACCGGAACCGGACTCGAACCTGGTCCCGTGACTTGGACGATTGTTGATGAACCACTCAATGGAACGCTTACAGGTGAGGCACCAAATCTGACCTACACGCCCGCCGTGGATTACTACGGTCCAGATAGTTTTACCTTCACAGTCGATGACGGCCTGAACCCTTCGGATTCGGCGACCATAACAAT
Source organism: uncultured Anaerolineaceae bacterium (assembly GCA_964647425.1). Classification (GTDB taxonomy): domain Bacteria; phylum Chloroflexota; class Anaerolineae; order Anaerolineales; family Anaerolineaceae; genus Mesolinea. The sequence continues at coordinate 4,659 of CAZYIJ010000083.1, read as the reverse complement.
AGAGGTTGTACCTGTTCTTGATGATCCGGTTGCAGTGGATGATGAGTTCACTACTGGTGTCAATGAACTACTGAATGGTGATGTTTCCGCGAACGATTACGATGACGATCCGACTGACACCAACCAATTCTTTGAGGTGTTGACGGATCCGACACACGGAACCCTCACCTTTGAACTTGACGGCACCTTTGTATATGACCCTGCTCAGGACTTCAGCGGTGTGGATACCTTTACCTATCGGTTCTACAGCTATCCAGAAGCCCAAGGAACTGCAGTACTTGCACAAGATTATGACGATGCGACTGTAACAATCACCGTCAATGATGTGCCTGTTGCACAACACCAGACGATCGAAGTCGATGAAGATCCTGCCGAACCGGTTGAGATCACATTGACAGTAGACGATGAAGACACCCTGGCTCCCGGACCGGTGACTTGGACTATCGTACAAGATGATGATCCTGAGACTGAAGACGAACCACTACACGGCACTCTGACAGGAACAGCACCTGATTTGTTCTATATGCCAGATCCTGATTACAATGGCTCTGATAAGTTTACCTTCATGGTCAATGACGGCTTGTCAGATTCTAATAAAGCCACCATCACGATCAATATTGCCGCGGTGAATGACGCTCCTGTCGCTGTTGATGATTCCTATGAATGGGAAGAAGACAGTGGCGAGCATATAGTTGCTAAGACTGCTGAAGATAGTATCACCGCAAATGATTATGATGTTGACGAAGATCAATTGACTTGGGAACTTGTTGATGGTGTTACCAATGGAACATTGGAATTCTATATTGGTGGTGGTTTTAGATATACACCTGATGCAAACTTCTTTGGTGAAGACAGCTTCACATATAAAGTGAACGACGGTACAGTCGACTCCAATATTGCTACGGTAACCATCACGGTGACCCCAGTAAATGACGCTCCAGTGGCAGTTGATGATAGTCTCTATGAGACCGATGAAGACACCCTCCTTGAAGTTTCTGTTGAGGATGGCGTTTTAGATAATGATACTGATATCGAAGAGGATGCCTTAACAGCAGTCCTGGTAGATGATGTTGATAAAGGTGAGCTAACATTGAATGATGATGGTTCCTTCACCTACCTGCCTGATGAAGACTACGATGGCATAGATACATTTACCTACAAAGCCAATGATGGTGAATTGGATTCCAATGTTGCAAAGGTGACTATCACAATAAATGCTGTGAATGACGCCCCTATAGCTGAGGATGACGAATACTGGACTAAATTTGAGACAGCGCTGGTTGTTCCCTCTGGGGATTTACTCGGCGTGCTGGCTAATGATACGGATGTTGATGAGGATCCCCTGACAGCAGAATTAATAGGAAATCCCTCACACGGCGTCCTGGTCTTTTATCCTGACGGCTCCTTCAATTACACCCCGGTTAATGGCTATCGTGGTATTGACAGCTTTGTTTATGAAGTGTCCGACGGTTCAACCGCCCCGGCACTCACAGACCAGGCGACGGTTTACATCACGGTCAATGATATCCCAGATGCACTACCTGATGATTATGAGACCGATGAAGAAGAACCTGTTGAGATCACCCTGACACAGGCTGAAGGCCCAAGCTTACCCGGACCAGCAACCTGGACTGTGATTGATGAAGATGAATTAACAGAGGGTACTCAAACAGTTGAAGGCGGCACAATTACCTTTACTACATTACCTGTCCTAACTTACACGCCGCCACTAGACTTCTTTGGAACAGACACCTTTACCTTCACAGTCAATGACGGCTTGAGTGAATCCTTGCCAGCCACAATCACCATTGAGGTCTTGCCTCTGAATGATTGGCCGATGGCAGTGGATGATCACTATGAGACCGATTTTGAAACCACTTTGATAGTGGAAGCCCCTGGTGTCATGGCAAATGACATTGATCCGGACGATCAGTTTGAGTATGTTGTGCTGGTGACCGATGTTGATCACGGCACGCTAACCTTGGACCAGGACGGCTCCTTCGTATATACCCCTGAAGACGATTTCCGCGGTGTGGATAGCTTTGTGTACAAATTCTATGCAACACCCATTGCACCTACTGGCGGACCTTTCGACGACACAGCCACGGTTACCATCACGGTTGACGATATGCCAATGGCATATGATGACGAATACGAAACTGACTTCCAGGTTGAACTGGTTGTAGAGGCTATCGACGGTTTATTGGACAATGATGTTGATCCCGATCCAGAGACCGAGGATGGGCTGGTGGTTGAACTTCTGGTGGACGCCAGCTACGGCACGCTTACTTTGAATGCTGACGGCAGCTTCACCTACATACCCGATGATGGGTTCTTTGGAGAAGATACTTTTGAGTATCGCTTGATCGAGCCTGAATCTTTGATCGATGATGAGGCGACAGTTAGAATTAACGTTGTTCAGAAACCAATCGCTGTTGATGACGAGTATTGGACTAGTTTCAATACCCCGTTGACAGTTGAAGCCCCTGGTGTGCTGGTGAACGATATTGTCACCAAACCTGAGACGCGTGAAGTAAGGGTTGAGTTGGTCAAACCTGTTGATTACGGCACACTAGCCTTGAACGAGGACGGTTCCTTTGAGTTTGAACCAGAACCTGGATTCCTTGGCGAAGCTACCTTCACCTATCGGATTTATGAAGTTGAAGTAAACTCTGATACTGGATTTGAAGCCATGGAAGGTAAATACTCTGAACCTGCGACAGTGACGATCGTTGTCAACCAAGTACCGGTTGCCCTTGATCAGAGCTTGACCACGGATGAGGAAGTAGCTTTGAGCATTACACTAACAGGTGACTTCCTTGAACCTGGTCCCACTGAATGGACGATTATTGATGAACCACTCAATGGAACGCTTACAGGTGAGGCACCAAATCTGACCTACACGCCCGCCGTGGACTACTACGGTCCAGATAGTTTTACCTTCATGGTCAATGATGGTTTGAATGACTCGAACATTGCCACAATTACCATTGAAGTGCTGAATGTCAACGACGCGCCTGTGGCAGTGGATGATGTCTATGAAACAGCAGAGGATGTTGCATTGGTTGTTGCAGCACCTGGTGTGCTCACAAATGACACCGATATTGATGCTGAAGATACACACACAGCTGTCTTGGATACCGATGTTTTACACGGCACCCTGACTCTCAATCTGGATGGCTCATTCAGCTATATGCCTGATGTTGACTTCTACGGCGAAGACTCCTTCACCTACATGGCCAACGACGGCACTGCTGATAGCAATGTCGCTACTGTTACCATTACGGTCACCCCGGTTAACGACGCGCCTGTGGCAGTTGATGACGAATACACAGTCGTTGAGAAAGAAACCCTGACCATCGCCGCTCCTGGCGTTTTGGCAAATGACAGCGACATCAGTGGAGATGCCCTGACTGCGATCCTGGTTGATACCGCTTCCAACGGTACCCTGACCCTGAACGCTGACGGCTCCTTCGTCTACACGCCGAATGAATATTTCAACGGCACTGACAGCTTCACCTACATGGCTAACGATGGCGAGCTTGACAGCGAACCGGCTGTTGTGACCATCACAGTCACCCCGGTCAACGACTGGCCGATCGCCAACGACGACTTCTACGATGTTGTGACAGGCAACGACCTGGTCAAGGACGCGTTAGAAGGTGTTCTGGCGAACGATGTTCTGCTCGATCCCGATGAGGAAGTTTCGATCCAGATTCTGGACGAACCCCAGCACGGAACATTGAGCATGAACGACGACGGCTCCTTCACTTACTCACCCGACGCGGGCTACATGGGAACGGACACCTTCCGCTACCTGGTTCTCTCGGTGCAGGTGGGGCCGGGGACCCAAGCGGAGTGGAGCGACGAAGCCTTGGTTACCATCGTAGTCAAGCCCTACATGGGCTTATTCCTGCCCATCATTTGGCGCTAAGGAGTTCAATTTGACCCGCGCAACCAACTAAAATTGGTCTGCGGGATCTAGATTAGGACATAATCAGGCTGACTTACGGTCAGCCTGATTGTTATTAACGAGGTGCAGGCCGGGATGTTAATGCGCGTAGCCACAAAAAGGGGGATGGGTAAATGTCAGAAAACTATACGTCTTGCTCTCCTGTTTCCCCCCGACGATTTATCGACCTCGTACGGATGGGTTCTAAAAACCGCTCTTGAATGACTCAATCGCGAACCATCTGGACGGAGGGGCTTGATCTCCCTTCGTACGAAAGAGCGCCTACGGAAACAATCAATGCGCGTAGCCACTATAGGTGGGAAATTGACGCAGGTTTGAAGGGGTAGGACGAGGAGGTAATCGATCCTAACCCCTTCCTCGGTCGAAGATCCCTGAAGCAAAGCGGAAGGGAATGGGGGATGAAGGGGGTGAGGGCCACTTAGTGGCTGGACTAATTATTACAGGGCAATAAAGCCTGGCCGTACGGAGGGGGTTCATCTCCCTCCGCCAACATCCCCCGGTCAGAGCAGCGGCTGGAGCCGAGCCCCAGCCGTACGGGCGGGTTCTAAAAACCGCTCTTGAATGACTCAATCGCGATCCATCTGTACGGAGGGCGTTCATCTCCCTCCGCGACCCCACCCGCCCTCCCCTTTGGTGTATAGACCGGATAGATCGCTGACAGGTGTTCGGACACATGGTTGACAGAT
>CAZYIJ010000082.1:8743-9009 GCA_964647425.1 uncultured Anaerolineaceae bacterium | reverse complement strand
AAATGTGTTACCTATGTCCTGTCACATTCTGTTACCTATCTCCTGATACCATACATTCCATGCCGTTCCGTTATCTTTATTGATAAGCTTTACGGGAGACCGTTGAAAGTCTCTACTAAGAAAAGACCTTTTCTCTCATTCTCCGATTTCACTATACTCTCTCAAGAGGGGGTGAACAGTATTTCATCAGCTGATAACTCATGCGAATAGAAGGGATAAAAAAGGGGATTGACAAACCGATAAACAAATATAATCAATTATATGAC
>CAZYIJ010000082.1:0-8643 GCA_964647425.1 uncultured Anaerolineaceae bacterium | reverse complement strand
CTATGACCTATGACCTATGACCTATGACCTATGACCTATGACCTATGACCTATGACCTATGAGCTACCTATGCTTGTCGGCAGCCAGGGCATGGTCGGACCTTCTATTCCAAGATGTTCTGCTAAAGCAGCTCGCATGGCAGTGCGATCGTCCCAATCATATTCCGTGGTAATAAAGCACATCGACTGTTCATGACCCTTACCGAGTGAAATCACCAAATCGCCGGGTTCTGCCAGCGCGATTGCTTTTCTGATCGCGTCTCCCCGGTCTGCCACACGCAAAAAATTCTTGCCCTCTATACCGCCAACCGCAACTGCAGCCTCTGCCATTTCCTGTAGAATGGCGTCCAAAGACTCGGTGCGCGGGTCTTCAGCGGTCAGGATGGTCATATCAGCTCTTTTTATCGCCTCAACCGGCATCATTTTGCGCTTCTCGCGATCACGTAGCCCTGCCGACCCAAACACAGCGATCACTTTGCCGTCAGTCAGACCGCGGGCAGTCTCGAGCGCTACTGCCAGCGCATTGGGTGTATGGGCAAAATCGACAATGGCGGTGAAATCCTGCCCCAGGTCGATGCGTTCCATCCGACCGGGAACACTTTTTTGCGTAGCCAAAGCAGCAATCGCCGTTTCAACAGGGATGCCCAATCCCTTCACACAGGCAGCCATGGCAGCCAGGCAGTTGGAAACATTGTAAATCCCGATCATTGGGCTTTTTACTTTGAAGACCGAATCGTCAATATGCAGGTCAAAACTGAGCTCGGTGGGGCTGTTCATAATATTATCTGCCCACAAGTCTGCCTGGTTCAGGCGCGAGTAGCTTAGATGACCCGCAGGCGAAACCCGTTCCAGATAGCTGTAGGAGCGATCGTCTTTGTTCAAAATTGCCAGACGCGGGTTGCCGATCTTTTTTGGTGCGGTAGTCCATAAGCTCTCGAACAAAAGCCCTTTGGCTTCGAGGTAATGCTGCCAATCGCCGTGGTAATCGAGGTGTTCGTGGGTGACATTGGTGACGACCGCTATGTCAAACTCACTGGCAATAGCGCGTCCCTGCGCCAGTCCGTGCGAAGTGCTCTCCAAAACGCAGTGTGTCATTCCAGCCCGCACCATTTCTGCCAGGTATGCCTGAATAGCCGGTGCATCTGGTGTGGTGACATGGAAACCAGTGTCTACTTCCTGGTCCCCAATCAGGGCGTTTACCGTCGAAATCATACCGGCCTTGACCCCCGCTTGATTCAATACATGGTGGATCATGCTGGATGTGCTGGTTTTGCCGTCAGTGCCAGTCACACCGATCATCCGTAATTTGCGGGCAGGGAAGTTGTGGGTGGCAGCCGCCAGCCACGCCAGTGCCTTGCGAGGATCGTCGTCGATCTGGAGGTAAGGTACTGTCAAATCTTTTGGCGCAGGGCGATTCCCAACGATCAATGCCGCTCCATGCTCGATAGCGGAATGGATGAAATCAAAACCGTCGGAATTTTCCCCTTTTATGGCAACAAAGGCATCTCCAGCTTGCACCTGCCGGGAATCACTGCTGACAGCGCGAATCTTCACTGCCGGGATTTCGCCTTTGGTGATCACAGGGATTCTGGCGAGAATATTGGAAAGCTTTTTTAGACGAGGTCTTCGCATGATTTAACCTTTAGCTCTAAAAGAGTTTTTGACGAGCAAAATAAAGATAAGAATAAGCAGAAGTGCTGACCCTACCATAATCAGACCGATTACCAGTGAGCTGTTTGGACTGAGCCCATTGGATTGCCTGACTTCAAAAGGAATCTCAAAGCTCGCCTGTGGTGAAATGGCATAGGCCCCGCTTAGGTTGCTTCCACCCAGTGCCAGTTGGATAATTCCTTCGATACCGGAAGTTTCAAAAGGCACCACCTCCCAGGAGAAAGAACGCCTCCCGCTTTCTAAAGGCACCAACAACCGTCTTTGGGGGGTGATCACACTGCCATTTGCCTCAAATTCGGCGTCAAAAACATAACCGTTGGTCAGGTTCTGTTCCAGGGTGGTGTCGGCTTCGTAGGTGAGTGTAATGGTGTTTTTTTGGTTGGTAAGCAGCTCGGTTGGATAGCTGACCATCACTTTCAGCGTTCCGGCAGAGCCGTGCGCCCAGTCGCTCAGGATCTGTGCCTGGCTGGTGGTGGCGGTGGGAACTGCACGCTTGGCAATGAAGGCAACCCCCATCAGCAGCAGTGCGATGGCCAGGATAAGCAAAGTGATCGGTCGTTTTGTTTTCATAGTGTCTCTTTGTTTAAGAGGTTGTACCCTCCATTTTACCCTCGAGATAGAAAATGGGTAAACCAAGTAAGGAAGGGATCTACCGAAAGTAGTCCTTTGTAGGGCGAGACGAAGTGCCCGTAGGGTATTGAAAGCACTCTGATTTCAAACCTTTAGAAACGTACCTGTGCTTTCAATCCGCCAATCTACTACTTATTCAAAAATGAGTGGTCTATTCCAGCCCTGGGTTGTTGTTGGCTATCAACGTACGGGAGGGGCTTGCTCCTCCCGCTAAACGAACATGGTCGAACTTTGCAGATAGACTAAAGCCCATCCGTACGCATTTTCAATGATATCAACGCCCATAATCAAGCCCTACCGGTGTTTCTTCTTGCTATTTAATTCTTGACCGAAAAACACCAGATAATGGTAAAATAACCGATACTATTTCGGGGCGGTGGCGGAATAGGCAGACGCAACGGACTTAAAATCCGTCGGTGGAGACACTGTGTGGGTTCGACCCCCACCCGCCCTACAAGAGACCTTTATCGGTTTCTTTTTTTAACGACTAATTCGTATCTTAGAACCCTCTTCTGTCTTCCATCCGTTGCACGGCGAAATCCAGCTTAGCCTCCGCCAAGCCCCGCACGAAAGCACACAGGGCAGGCAAGCAGCCCCCTGGGGAAGCCCTGGGACGGCTCACAAGCTCAAGTTGGTTCTGATGGGAGAGCTAGTACCGAGGAAGAATGTATAATAGGATCCATCGAAAAGTGTTCTTTGGGTAGGCACAGGAGGAAGGAAGTTTTTACACGCTCGAGGAAGAATATTTTATTGGTATAGAGGCAAATATTGATTTTTAGATCTATTATATAAGAAAGGAAATCTTCAAAATACAGGTAAAAACAGCAAAAAATGTTGTATTGAAAAAGGCAGAAAAATCCAAGCCAGCTAACTACTTTATTGAGAATCATGCAAACGTAGAATTTAAATTTTATTTATGGTAATATAGAAATTGGCAACTAAAAATTCATATTTGAGAATACCCGTTGCTAAGAAAGGAGTTCAGAATTATGAGTAAAGATTTCAATCTTCAAAATGTATGTTCAATTGAATCTTTAGTATTAAAGCGAATTGTTGAAGAAACATTAAATGAGGAAAACAGTAGTGATGGTTTCATAAGATATGCTGATCACGATTCTGAAGAAGCGGATCCAGATGGAGCGTATGTGGATTCGGCGGATAATGCTTGGGGTTCGTAAAGTTTAGTGATAGTCAACTAATTCTAAGTATCCGGATTGATATTTGAATTTATTGGTTTTCACGTAGATAGTATATAAACTAAAAACCTCTTTATTTTTTTGCTATTTAAGCAAGAATATTTGGGAATTCCTCGATTATTTAGAAGATAAATTCTTATTCAATAATCCAATGAAGTGTTTTGGTTGTTTAAAGGTGGTGATTTGAGTTTGGTTTTTTTTTCCTTAAAAAGACTTCTATTTCTGACCAGGTTATAGAGTTATTGTGAATAATTTACAAACCGTCATAATCAAGACTACCTATGATTGCAATATGAGATGTAGATATTGTTATGAATCATCAAAGGCTGATAGGCAAAGACTTCCTTTATCAAGAGTAAAGGTTTTGCTTGAAAAACTAAGAAAAAATTCTTCTAGATCATATAATCTAATTTGGCACGGGGGTGAACCACTCATTTCTGGTGTCGATTTTTTTCAAGAGGTTATTAACCTCGAGAAGGAAGTGGGTGGGATTTTTATTAATTCCATTCAAACGAACGGGTTGCTACTCAAAGGTGCTGAATTAGACTTTCTTTTAAAAAATAATTTTAAGATTGGTATAAGTCTCGATGGACCAAAAGTAATCCATGACCTGCAAAGAGTAAAACTTGGAGGGAAAGGAACATTTGATGAAGTTTGGGAATCTGTCAAGAGAGTTCGGACGCACCCAGATTTCAATAATCACCTAGGTATTATTGCAGTTTTTACTAAACATTCTGCTGCCAATATAAAAGCGTTTTACAAATTTTTCCATGATAATCAATTACATTTTCAGATAAATGAATTGATACCATCTTTGGGAAAATATGATGATCTAGCCCCAACTCCCAAGGAGTATGGACAGAGTCTCATCTACTTGTTCGATTCTTGGATCAACGAAAAAAATTTACCGGTGAACATTCATCCGTTATCTGATATTGTGAAATCAATTCTTAGAAAAAAACCTTCGATTTGCATTTTTTCTGGTCATTGCTATGATAATTTTTTATCAATCGATCCAGATGGTTATGTTATTCCATGTGGTAAATGGTCTAGAGACGAATTTGTTTTCGGTCATATCGATGATATTGATTTTTCTACAATAGAGGATATACCAGATTATCTGCGGTATAGAGCTTATCATTCCCAGTTGACTGAGAATTGTCGGGAGTGCCGATTCTTTTCTTTTTGTCAAGGTGGTTGTTATTACATTCGGCATTTGTCAAGGATGTTGACAGATGACCCAAATTATTATTGTAAATCTTACAAGATGATATTCTCTCATATTCACGCGGCTTTAAAAAAACAGTTTTCTAATTAACCACTACTATTCTTACGGAAGATACTTGCCAGCGCTATTACATAGGTATAATGCAAGAAATTTGGTGTGGAGGAAGAAAATTATATTGTTAAAGATAATTAAAATCCGTCGGTGGAGACACTGTGTGGGTTCGACCCCCACCCGCCCTACAAGAGACCTTTACGGGTCTCTTTCTTTTAGCGACTAATATGTATTTTAAAACCCTCTTCAGTTTCCCATCCGCTTTTCGGCGGCATCCAACTTCTTCCTGGGAAGCCAAAAAAATGATAGCGCCGGTGTCCACACCGCGCGCTGGATCTGACCGTTAGGTCTCCGGTTTTCTGATACCACTGAGAGCTTAGGAAACTCTCTATAGTTCAAATATCAGGCAATTTGATTCTTTCCTCTCCTCAATTTCCTGTATAATTTATCAAACCACAAGTAATGCGAGGTAACTATGGCACCCATACTGGAAGTGCGCAATTTAGTAAAAAAATATGGGGATTTTACGGCTGTCAAAGGGATTTCTTTCAGCGTGGACGAAGGCGAAATCTTCAGCCTGCTTGGACCCAACGGCGCAGGTAAAACCACCACCATTTCGGTCATCTCCACCCTCTTTGCCCCCACCAGCGGGGATGCAAGCGTCTGCGGTTTTTCCGTCCTCAAAGACCCGATGGAGGTCAAACGCTGCATCGGAGTGGTGCCTCAGGAACTGGCGCTCTACGAGGACCTAAGCGCTCTCGAGAACCTGCAGTTCTGGGGGAAGATGTACGGGTTGACCGGCAAGGCACTCTCAGACCGCATCGCCGAAGTGCTTGACCAGATTGGTCTCAATGACAAAGCCAAGCAGCGCATCAAGACCTATTCAGGCGGCATGAAAAGGCGTGTGAATATCGGCATCGGGCTGCTGCATAAACCCAAACTGCTCTTTATGGATGAACCCACGGTCGGCATCGACCCGCAGTCGCGCCGGGCGATCCTCGATTCGGTCAAAGAGCTTAATCGGCAGGGTATGACCATCCTCTATACCACCCATTACATGGAAGAAGCCCAGGAACTCTCCGACCGGGTCGGGATCATCGATCACGGAGAACTGATCGCGCTGGGCACCCAGGAGGAACTCACCCGCCAGGTAGATGAAACCGACACACTGGTGCTGCACATCGCCGAAAATGAAGACCCACAGCCCCTGGTGGACCGCCTGCAGACACTTGATGGCGTGCTCAGCGCTATTGCCATCGATCACGAGATTTCCATCGTGACCCACTCGGCGCAGGAACTGATCGCTCCAGCGATTCGTGCTTCCGAAGCGATGGGAATAAAAATCTACTCGATGGACATCCGCGAACCAAACCTCGAAGCGGTCTTCTTGCACCTCACCGGGCGCGCCCTGCGCGATTGAGAGGCAATAATGCAAAAATTGCTCATCATCGCTCTCAAAGACCTTAAACTTATTTTTCGCGATCCAGCAGCCTTGATATTGATGCTGCTGGCACCTTTTTTGATCACCCTGGGCATGGGCTTGGTCACCGGGCGCTTTTCTGGAAACGCCACCTCGGGGATCAGCAGCATGACAGTGGCGATCGTCAACCAGGACGAAGGCGAACTAGGCAAGGCGCTGGAAGCAGTTTTCAAGTCCGAAGAGCTCGCCGACCTGGTCAAACCCACTTTCCCCACGACTCCGGATGAAGCCCACTGCTCGCTCGAAGCTGATGAGGTTTCGGCTGCCATCATTATCCCTCAAGGGTTCAGCGCCTCCATCATTCCGGATGAACAAGGTAACATCAGCGGAGAACCTATCCAGATCGCTTTTATTGCCAATCCCAATGCTCCCACCAACGCAGGCATTCTGCGCTCTATCCTGGATGCGTTTCTGACCCAGGTAGAAGTTGGCAGAATCGGTGCCGAGATTACTCTTAGCCAGATCGCCCAGACCGGCAAGCTCACTCCTCAGCTGGCAGCCCAACTGGGTGAGGCGTTAGGATCGCAGCTCGCGCAGCAATCAGCTCAGGCGCAGCCCATCCAACTGGAGAACACCAATGCCAGCGGAGCGGCGGTCAAATTTGACTTATTAATGTATTTTGCTCCCGGGATGGCACTGATGTTCCTGATGTTTGCGGTTACTCAAGGCGGACGCTCGCTTTTGCTGGAGAACCGCACAGGCACTCTGCCGCGTATGCTGCAGACACCTACTACATCGGCACAGATTCTGGGTGGCAAGGTGCTTGGAATTTTCCTGACTGCTGTCACCCAGCTCACGATCCTGATTGGCGGCACCAGTCTGCTATTCAGCCTGGATTGGGGGCAACCCTTGGGAGTAGTTTTGCTGATCCTGGCAGCTGCCTTTGCTGCTAGCGGCTGGGGGTCATTTATTGCCACCCTCTTCAAAACTCCAGCGCAGGTTTCTAACTTCGGATCGGTGATCATGCTGATTTTTGGCTTGCTGGGTGGCAGCTTTTTTGATATGAGCCTGCTGCCTGAGTGGGTTTCCGTGCTCAGCAAGATCACACCCAATGCCTGGGGGCTGAGGGGCTTCACCACTTTGGCTGGTGGCGGAGCGCTGGGCAGCATTGGCGAACCGTTATTGGCACTGGTGCTGATGGGAACCATCCTTTTTGTCGCGGCTTCAATCTGGATGCGCCGGCGCGGCTTAACGGGAATGTGAGGGCTTGACCATGCAAAAAATGATCGCAATTATTCTCAAGGACCTGCGCATTCGTTTTGGCAACCCGGTGGAATGGCTCTTTTTCCTGATCCTGCCCATCTTTTTTAGTTTTATCATCGGCGGAGGCACTGGCGGACCTATAGACAGCCGGGTGGGTTTTTATGTGGTTGACGACGCCCAAACCAGCCTTTCTGCCAGCCTGATCGATGCCCTGGATGCTTCCACTTCGGTACGCCCAATGCTCAAGGAAAGGCAGGCAGCCCTTGAAGATCTGGATGAACGCAATGTCGCCGCCGTGCTGCTGCTGCCAGTCGGACTTGACTGGAATGCCCTCGGCGAAACTGCCCAAAGCGTTGAACTTCGCCAGCTTCCCGGCAGCACTAATGCTCTGGTGGTGCAGCAGGGTGTCCAAGCTGCTCTTGGAGAGGTGAGCAGCACCGTGCAGATAGCCAACTTCAGCACCGAAACAGCTGAGGATTTGATCGGTTTTGCCAGCCAGGAAGAGCGCAGTACTTGGTTTGATCAAACCCTCACGAAAGCCCAAACTGCACTGCAGTCCGCACCAGACCGCGTGCAGGAAACGGTAGCGGACGTGCCAGACCAGATCGAATACGACCCGAACACCAACAGTTCCATCGGGCAGATGATCACCTGGGTGTTCATCCCGCTGATCGGGCTTTCGGCTATGCTGGCATATGAGCGCCAGATTGGAACCTTACGGCGCCTGCTCACAACCCCCACCAGCCGGGCAGTCTACCTGGGCGGCACAGTCATTGGAATGGTGCTGACCGCCCTGCTGCAAATGACCATCCTGGTGGCTTTCGGCAGGTTTGTGCTGCATGTCAACTGGGGCAATTCCGTCCTGGCGATCGCCATGATGTTAGTCTCTTCCTCGCTGGCAGCGGCGGCTCTGGGCACCATGCTCGGAACCCTGGTCAAGACCGAATCGCAGGCAAATGGGCTGAGCATCATGGTGGGAATGGTGATGGCCATGTTGGGCGGCTGCTGGTATCCGCTGGAGCTTTTCCCGCAGACAGTGCAAAATGTGGTACGTGTACTGCCAACCACCTGGACCATGCAGGGCATGCTCGATATCGCCCTACGCGGGCAGGGACCCGAGGGCGTGCTGTTGGAGATGACGGTGCTGTTTGGTTTCGCGCTGGTCTTTTTCCTGGTGGGCATCTG
>CAZYIJ010000081.1:0-9058 GCA_964647425.1 uncultured Anaerolineaceae bacterium | reverse complement strand
GGAAAAGGGCTATATTTGCGCGTAGATGATGGGTGGAAGCAGGCAGGATTAGAAGGCAAAAGCACTGTGGATATTTCTTATGACCAAGAGCGCGAGTCGCTTTTTGTCGTTGCCTGCGATTCAATTACATTGTGTAAAGTCTATCGCTCCCAGGGGGAGGAGTGGGTGTCAGCGCAATCAAATTTGCATGATTTGATTGTGAATAAAGTTTTACCAACGAGTATAGGAGTGTTAGCTGCGACCAATTCCGGGATTTACCGTCTCGATCCAGAGACCGAACAGTGGCTACTAATTGGTGGGCAAGGCAAGGACATAATTTCTATTACTGCTTCAGAGCCATGCAATCTTGCGGCAGCTAGCCAGGGTTACATGCTTTACAGCCAGGACTGCGGAGAAAGTTGGCAGGAACGTATTCTGGAAAACTGGCATTATCAAACCATCGGCTTCCTGGGCGACCGGAATGAAATACTTTTCCTTGGTTCGCAAGAAGCAGGTGCTGTAATTCTTCCGTTACAATGACGAAAAGCTTGGAAAACAACTTCAGTTTAAATTTTTTGTGATATAAAAACAGCATGATTTCGAGGAACTTATGCTAATTGTCATGTCTGACCTGCACTTTGCAGATACGAGCGCAATCAATTTAAACGGACAGCGCTTCAATCATAATCTGCCATCTGAAGTCTACAGCTCATTTTTTAAGGAAATTTCTGAGTTTATCCGAAACAGTGCCATTGAATCAATCGATCTTGTTTTGGCAGGGGATATATTTGAAATCACTCGTTCTGCGCTGTGGCATGAGGGACAATTGCGTCCCTATTTGCATAACGATGAAATTACTGCTGGCAGCGAGGCAGAAGCACAGGTGCTGCATGTGATTGATGCTATCAATAGTGATGCACGGGTCGATGCTTCTTTGAGTGTGTTCCGTCGGTTGAGCGAATACTACCAAAAACCGGTCACCATTCATTTTGTGCCTGGCAACCATGACCGCTTAGCAAACTCCAGCCAGGCTGTGCGTGAAAGAGTCCAGGCACTTTTGGGCTTGGAAGCAGATGGAAGTTTTTTTGCAAACCAACACATTCATTATGGCGATGGCGAGCCACTTGTTCTTGTCCGCCATGGACATGAATATGACCCTTCCAACTTTAGCGCGGACTTGCGTACCTGGCCTGAAATCCCTATTCTTATTGAAAAGGCTTATTACGATAAACCCTCGTTGGGAGATATTGTCACTACTGAGATTGCGGCAAAATTGCCGTTAATTTTCAAAGATTATTACGGCGACGTGTCCATATTGGCGATGGATGAATTACTGACACTATATAAACGGCTGATCGACTTTGATAATGTTCGTCCATCAAACGCTTTGGTTAATTTTCTTTTCACTACACCTGGGATGAGCAAAAGAGAAGTTTGGAGATTTATTGAACCGGTTATGCTCAAATTGCTCGATGATTTGGCAATCAGTCCCGATATTGGATCCAATTTGATCAACTTTGGTCAACTCCGTGGTGCATCGGCAGCCACATTGCGATCAGTCTTACGAACCCGACTTTGGCGGCATGGCCTGCCGTTTTGGGTCATGAAAACCTTGCTTAACCCAATTTTTAAGAAATCAAAGATCAGCAGCAACCTGGATGTGATCATGCGTGAGAAGTCCATCAAAGACGAAAAATCGCCAATCAAGTGTATGGTCAGCGGTCACACTCATCATGCGCGTGTTGAATTATTGAAAGTACAGAATGGTATCGAGAAATACTATATCAATACTGGAACTTTCCGCAACTTGATCACTTCAACTCCCAGCATGGGCCATTTTGGCAGGTTACGCTCAAAAGCACGTGTGCTGATTTTTGATCAAAATGAACGCAATCCGGAATACGATCGGCAAACAGGTTGGTCTTTTGACTTTAATGCACGCTTTGGTTATGGCTCTAAGGTGGAGTAGGCTTTATTTGGCTTAGGCAAACTTCCAGTTGTGAATTTGATTAATTCGTTTATTTTCTAACCAAAATTGGATAAGAAATAATTTTCATTTGCTCAGGATGAAATTAGCTCGTTAGCTTTTTCAAAATCCTTCCTTCTAACATAAATCTCATAGGAGATTGTTGGGCGTTGAGCGTCAATGTAGAGGGGCATGACGATGGTCTTATAAGCGACCGAATCGTAATGTCTGCCAAAAGCTCCCCTTAAAGTGGACGATTTGATTCGATATTGAATCTGGTTGGCGTTCAAAATATCTTCGACCCGTTTGATTTCGATCGGATCGACATCAGTCACGAACTTTTTTAGGAATGGGATAAACATAAAAATCGTTAAACCCATTTTGATTTTTCCTTTTGAGTTGTCTGAGAAAAAGTTAGTGCTTGATTTCCTTTTTCAACTGGGCTTTTGTCGTCAAATTGCCTTTGAGCGCTTCGATCAGGTCAGCACGTCTCAAAGCACGTTTTCGATCAATCTCGACCGATTTAGCCTTGTCATCTGAGAGCTTACGAAGAGCTTCAATCCAGGCTGCGCTGGAGACGGGAGTGTGATTGATACGCCACCTCTCGACGACAATCGGCAAGGTTTCTTCATTGACCAGTTTTTGTTTAGAGCGAGTGAGGACCATTCCATGTGATTCAAAGGTGAAAGTTTCTTCTTCATACTCTGGTTTCACCGGGCAAACCTGCATACAAGCTCCGCATTTGATGCAGTAGTAATCCGCCAAAACCAATTCGCCATTATCGTTGACATGGAGAGCACGAGTAGGGCAAATGTCTGCGCAAGCAAAACATTCCGGAACACACAGTTCACGACGTAAAACTACCGAACCAACCCAGGGCTGCCGTACCTCAAAGGCACCTTTGCTTGCAACCTCACATTGGCGACAATGGATACAATTCTCGAAATCCACCCGCATGGTGTCACGCTTCTCGTCATAGCTGATGACATTAGTAGGGCAGTTCTCAATGAGGAATTCCTTTAATGAAAAATCGAATTTTTCCTTACGGAAGATTGTCTTGGAATCAAATTCAGGGAATGCGCCATAGTCAATAACCGGGTTTTCAGGTTTGCCATTGACAGTCAGCTCGATGGCATGTTTGGGACAGGCCTCTACACAGCTGCCGCAGTTGATACACTTGGTTTC
Source organism: uncultured Anaerolineaceae bacterium (assembly GCA_964647425.1). Classification (GTDB taxonomy): domain Bacteria; phylum Chloroflexota; class Anaerolineae; order Anaerolineales; family Anaerolineaceae; genus Mesolinea. The sequence goes on along the minus strand of CAZYIJ010000081.1, from coordinate 5,928 downwards.
GTCAACATCAACAGAAGGTCTCTGCGTGATGTGACCATTTTCCAACACTGCTGGCACATGGGTAAGGGCTTCCTTCGGGCATACGATTGGACCGATCTGGCAACCGACACATTTATCCAAGTCCCATTTCATCCAATAATTGCGGGTCAGCATATCCCGGTTAATGGTCATCAGGTGTTCAGTTCGGGTCTTTTTTGGAGTTCCACGACTCATAAGTGCTCCTAAAGGTCAGCCGGAAGGGCGTTGAGTTCAGCCAACGAAAAGACCGGCCCGTCCTTGCAAATGTATTTGGGTCCAAGATTGCAGCGTCCACACTTACCGATGCCGCATTTCATTCGTTTTTCCAGTGATGTAAAGATCGTTTCTGGTGAAAATCCGAGATCCTCAAGGGCTGGCAGAGTGAACTTGGTCATGATTGGTGGTCCGCAAACCACTGCAACCGCATTAACAGGCGAGGGAGCAACCTGGCGGACAACGACAGGTACGTAACCGACGTGGTGCAGCCAATTCTCCTCGGGCACATCGATTGCCTGGTGGATCTCCATGTCCTCATTTTCGTGCCATGCGGCGATATCGTGTTTGTACATGCACAATCCGGAAGTGCGGGTGCCATAAACCAAGGTGAGTTTTCCGTAATCGTCACGGTTGTCTGGATGATGAACGTGTTTTGTGAGAGCATACAAAGTTGAAAAAGCGCAACCGCCACCAATGATGACAAGATCTTTACCTTTCCAATCTTCCAACGGAAAACCATTTCCTAAAGGTCCCCGCATGCCGATAGGGTCACCGGCTTTCAAATCATGTAAGGCAGAGGTAACACTTCCCATTTTTTGGGCAGTGAAACGCACAAAATCGCCTTCCCAGGCAGCACTGGCAACACCCAAAGCGGATTCACCTTTGCCGGCTACTGAGAGCAAGCAGAATTGACCGGGGTTGAAAGCCTGGAAAAACTCCTGGCTATCTGCGGCATGGTCAAAACTCAACTCAAGTGTCTTCAGTGAGCGATCGGTCGACTCATAATACGTTCGCAAAACGTGCATTGGGATTGGAGTATAGGGGCTGTGTCCATTATCCTGCATGGCTCACCTCAAAGGGAAGGGTTTGCGCCTGGCGCAGCATGGCACGGATGTCCAGCCCCACCGGGCAATAGCGCACGCAGCGACCACAGCCGGTGCATCCGATTTGATTGACCTGGTCCAGCCAATAGACAAATTTATGGCTCAGGCGTTGACGGGTTCGTTCCACCCGCGATGGTCGCGGGTTGTGTCCGGAAGCTTCCAGGGAATAGGTTCTGAACATGCAGGTATCCCAGTTGCGCACGCGTTCCTTGCGTTGGGCTTCGTCAACGATATCGAAGCAGAAGCAGGTGGGGCAGAGGAAGGTGCAAACACCGCAGCCCAAGCAGCTTTGTGAGATTTCTTCCCAATAATCGCTTTTGAAATTCTGTTCCAACTTTTCTTTGAGATTCTCGGTCTCAAAAGCGACCGGCATCTGGTCATGGGCAGCGTGTTGAACCATCAGCGCTTTTTCATAGATTTCATCAGAGGCAGTGGGGAAACCATGGAAACATTTTTCTCCAGCTTCAGAGAGAGTTTCAACCAAATAGAAATCACCCAGATCAGTCAAAAGTACGTCCAGATCAGATTTGTTGAATGGACCATAACCAACTGTGGTGCAAAAACCCGTCTGGCAAGGCTCGTGACAACCAAGCCCGATAGTGATGGTCTTTGCGCGTTTTTCCACCCAAAACGGATCAACATAGCCTTCCTGGATGAAACTTGTATCCAGCAATTGCACAGCCTGGGCATCGCAAGGACGAATGGCAAAGACAATGCGGGGTTGAATTGTTTGTTTGGCGTCTTCATAGCCGCCAAAACGAGTGAATTTCACTAACGCTTCTGTCATAGGCAGAAAGAGCGCTTTGGGAGGGATGCGGGTATTGTGCGGCTCATCTGTTACCAGCACACTTTCATCGCTTAGCGGCATAAAATGCGAAAAGCGCTCCATTTTTTGCGGGAGATAGACATCGTAATGCTCACGCCAGGACTGTAGTAGACCTGGAAGAGCTTGTTTTTCGAGGATAAGGTTCATAGTCGTCTCTTTCCTCATACCGTAAACCGGTTCTTGTCATCCAGCGTAACCGTCGCAAACGGCGGCTGGGTCTCGATGTCTAACCCGGCTTCAAAATTGTATTTTTTTCTCATGTCGTAGTTCAATTTTTCGGTGAGATATGTCATCTTGATATCCATCGGGCAGGCACGTTCACAGGCTCCACAATCCGTACAGCGACCGGTCTGATGGAAGGCGCGGACGATGTGCCAGCCTTGCATGCCGGCGGGGGTGGCCCCACTTTCTGTCCAGCGAGGTTCAATGTGATCCACAAAACATTCAGTGCAATAACACATTGGGCAGACTTCGCGGCAGGCATAACAACGGATGCAGCGTTCGGCTTCTTTCTGGAAGGAGGCGTATCTTTCTTCGATAGCCTGAGAATCGAACCTTTCAACGACTGAATTTGCCAGGTTTTGGTCTGTTTCAGGTACAGGTTCGCCAATAATCACATCAGCGCTGATGGGGTTGCGGTGGCTGCACCGCAAGCAGCTTTCGTGGAACAATTCGTTCTTATAGAAACTGTCTTGTCCATCTCGCGTTTCTATAATGACTTCATAGTCATTTTCGCTTACAGCCAAAACAGATTCACCGACACGTTCGACAATTTTGCGCCAGTCGATGATCCCTTCGCAGGGGATACCGACCAGGAACAGGTCGTCACGGGATTTCTGCTTTTCTACGATCAAGGCGTTGACAGAGCGGTTTTCACAACCACGTACCAGCATGCCGACCTTTTTCTCTTTCGGAATTCGGGTGAGGAAAGTCGCCAGGTTGTTCTGGCAAAGACCGTTATAGACAAGGTTATCAACCTCATCGACATTTGTGAAAAAAGCGGGTTGGGGATGCAGAGGAGTGTCGCCTGGTTTAAAGGCAACCACGACCTCAACCACACCTTCCTGCAGCAAGCGTTTGGCTTCAGATTTGATTGCTTCGATATCAGGCATTTAACTCTCCTTCAGCAATTTTCACGCGAGTAACCAGGTTGGTGGCTGGTCCTAACGCTTCCAAATCTTGTTCAAACTGAGCCAATTGCTTTTGGATGATGCCCCGGTCTTGCAAATCGAGCCATACAAAACGTACTCGCTGCTTTTCATAACCGATATGGTCCAGGAAATCATTAAATTCTTCCAATTGTCTTCGAGCTGCCATGTTTCCAGTTTTAAAATGGCATTGTTCTGGCATGCAGCCGCTGATCATGACACCATCAGCACCGCCCTGGACAGCGTTGAGTATATACAGAGGGTTGATGCGACCGGTGCAAGGTGATTTTGTGAGGTGGATGTTTTTGGGTAATTGCGTATCCACCCATATTTGATCTTCTTGTGAATATAAGCACCATTGGCATTGAAAAAAAGCGATTTTCGGTTTCTGAGACATCATACAGGCTCACTTTCCAGCCAATTCCACAGGTTTTCAAGGACGATGTTGTCATTGAAGTCCTGGATCAGGCGAATGGAAGTGGAACGGCAGGCAGCGTTACACATTCCGCAAGCCATACACTTGCCTGGGTCGACTGAAGCTACGGTTATCATGCCTCTAAAAGGCACTTTTTTCTCAACCAAAGTGATTGCTTCATAAGGGCAGACCTGAACGCATAATCCGCAGGCAACACAGGTGGATTCATCGACCCTGGCAACCTGGTAGGGATTTTGTTGTCCCTGCGCAACTGCCAGTTGTTTTACAGCAGTGATCACGCCGGAAATATGGATCTTTTGCGGACATGCCGGATAACACAAGTCGCAAGCGCTGCAAAGCCAGGTGGTTTGGTCGGTAAATGCGGCTTCCTTAAGGTTGAAGACGGCTTCACGGATCAATCTTCGGGGGTTGTAGTTAGGCTCCAGTTTCTCCTGAATCATGCATTTGGCTGTACAGGTGCCACAAGAATAGCACATCATCAGCATTTCGCCGCCAGGGATTGCTTTGACCTGTTCTGCAAGAGTATCTGCTACTGCATCATGGTTCATGCGGGTACCACCTTGTTAAGCATTTCATTGACAATGAAATCAACCTGGATCATGGCTTCTTCAACCCCAGGGATTTCGCCTAACTTAGTTAACTTCTTTTCCATCTCGGGTTTCAGACGTTCGATTTCCGCTTTCAACTGGTCTTCCGGGATGGAGTCCAAGGTAGCTTGCATTTCGTTGATTACGCGGGCATACTTATCGCCTTCGGCAGCACTAATCCATTCAGTGCGGAAGCGACCGGGAGTCATTCCCAAGCGGGCAAACATTTTATCCAGCCGGGCAGCTCGTTTAGCGCCGGCGATCTGACCAGTGATGTAATGGCAGTCCTGTGGATGACAGCCGGAATATAATACCGCGCCAGCACCAAGACGGTATGCTTCATAAATCAGATCAGCATCCATGCGTGCAGAGCACATTACGCGCAGACCTCGTTCGTTAGAGCTGTATTCGAAGTGGCTTGTACCAGCCAGGTCGGCACCACCATAGGAACACCACTGGCAGCGAAAAGCCAGGATTTTCTTTTCCGGCTCTATTGCAAGAAGTGTGCGGATCTGAGCAAGCACCTGCGCGTCGGTGTAATGTAATTGAGTGATTGCGTCATGAGGACATTCACCTACACAGGCACCGCAGCCATGGCACTTCGCCGTGATCACCTCCGCAGAAAGACCCTTGGTGTAATCGATGGCACCATAGGGACAGGCTCTTTCGCAGATACCGCAAGCCTGACCCTTGCCGCTGACACAGCGGTCTGGCCAGACCACGGCGACGGTTGGCTCAATTTGCCAGGTATCGGAATGCAAAATACGCGATGCGCGCGCAGCTGCTGCAGAACCCTGGGAAACGCTCGCGGGAATATCCTTGGGACCCTGGCACGCTCCGGCGAAGAAGATACCATCGGTAGGGCTGTCGTTCGGGCGCAATTTGGGATGGTATTCCATGAACCAACCACCAGGGGACTGCGCCACATTTAATACCGAGCTCATATGGTTCTGGTCGGGCTGCGGCACGGCTGCCTGGTTGAGCATGACCATGTCATATTCGTGTTCAATTACCCGACCCAGCGTGATGTCTTCTGACTTGATGAACAACTGGTGGCTGTCCGGATCTTCCGTGATTTCTGCTGGTCGACCCTGAATAAACTTGATTCCAGCTTCGCGGGCGCGATCATAAAACTCTTCATATCCCTTGGATGGGGTGCGGATATCAATGTAGTAAATCGAGATATCCATATCCGGGTTCATCTGCTTGAGTAATAGTGCGTTTTTGATAGCATACATACAGCAGAAATTGGAGCAGGACGTGTTGTAACGCTTGTCGCGTGAGCCAACACAATTGATGATGGCTAACCTCTGGGGGCGAACATTATCACTGGGGCGAACCACCCTGCCGTGGGTTGCACCGGCAGAGTTGTTCAGCCGTTCCATCTCCATGGCTGTGATCACATTGGGGAAACGTCCGTAGCCATATTCCGTCATGGGCGTTGGGTCAAAATGCCCAAAACCAGTGGCAACCACGATCGCGCCAATGTCTTCTTCGATTATTTTATCTTCCATGCTAAAATCGATTGCTTCAAGCGCGCCGCAGGCTTCCACGCATTTGTAGCAGTGGATGCAGGCATCCATGTCGATGTTATAGATCAGAGGAACAGACTGGCTCATGGGAATATAGGCTGCCTTGCGGGGAGCCAGGTTCATTTCAAAATAATTGGGGACTTCTACCGGGCAGGCTTTCGCGCAAGCGGCACAGCCATTGCAGCGGTCTGCACGCACATATTTGGCTTTTTCTCGCAGGGTTACCTTGAAATTGCCGACAAAGCCTTCGACTTTCTCGACTTCAGTATAAGCTTTTACTT
>CAZYIJ010000080.1:0-9081 GCA_964647425.1 uncultured Anaerolineaceae bacterium | reverse complement strand
CATCTGAACTACCATCAGTATCATAAAGATCCGGCCAGGAAAGATCATGCCCCAACTCATGCGCCATAACGCCAATCGTGGCTGGGTGATCAAGGTGAATTTCGCCAAATTGTGAGTATCCACCGTTGTGATACCAATCTCCCAGAGTTACTCCATCTAAGGTGACCAAGCCAACACTGTTCAAATCCCAGTGGTGTGCCCAAATACCCGGCGTATTGCTACTATACGCACTCTCAAAACCTGCTACGGCAACCATTATGTGGAGTTCGCTGGCAGAAATATAGCCATCCCCATCGTTATCGTAACTAGCAAAATTGATATAAGAATCAGCAGCAATCAGCGCATTTTTCGTGATCAATTGGTTTTGCGTAGAGGTGGATCCACCTGTATTAGGATGATTGTAGCCCAGGTTAATCCAGCCAATCACGCCATCATTACTGGTTCCATAAGTTTCAAGAGCCGGGATCAGAACCAGGTTGGAGTAAGACGCGGTGTTGTAAAAATGTTTGACACTGGATGACGCTCCAAAAACACTGGCTGAAAAATGTGATGGCTGATATGTAGCGGTACGGTTCGTGAACTCGGCTAACAGTATAAGCGTCGCATGGTTACCTGAGTTTTGGTAATTAAGTGAACTCTTTGTTTTTGGATCGTTCTGAGGTATTTCAATTACTGGTCTCTGGTGTTTTTCAAGCTCGATCGGAACAGCAAAACCAATACGAAAAGTCCTATCAATCAGGGTGTAGGGTTGCAATTTTCCTTCAACCAGTTGGGCATAGACCCACCAGCCATCTTCATCCTGAACTATTGTGTAACCATCCAGGGTTTCAAAGCCGTTTGACCATTCATCACCCCACTGTCTGACAAGTAGGCTTGTGTCATCCGGCTGAAAAAGAATTTGCTCAATAGGTGCAGTCGGTGACGCAAAAACTACCTCGATATTTATAGCCGCGATTACGCAAGCAGCCAACAATGCAATAAAACAAATTAGGCGAAAGTTTCTCATGATCTGCTCCTTTGTAATTTTCCAATAATTTATGAGACAGAGACAGCACAATGCTTGAAAAAAACTTGGCTTTCTTAGAGGACGTTTTCTACTTATCCAGTGTAATTGATTGTAGTAAAAATTTAATTTTGTACAAATTTAGTTAATAAGATAATAACGGGAAACGTTAAAAAATTCAAGTTAATCAGACTTGGTTTACGCGGTTGATTCGTACCTTGTTGCTTGCATTGTCTCAATACATCTATTTACTGAATTTTCCTTGCCCACTTAATGCAGCACAAGTCTTGATGTACTACGACATATCAACTACTTTGGTGCTAGATCGCAGGAACAACTCAAAGTGTCAATATCGTCCATAGTAAGTAATTTCGATAGTAAAATTGCCTCCATGAAAAAGACAACTTTGCGAATGTTTCCAGAAACAAAGCTTGCAAAATTACAAACACTACAAATTGGCAATGATTGCGCTGTACATTCAATCGTTGCAGCAATAGAGCTGTTAACAGAGTTAAAGCTCGAGCCTGCTGAAATCATTGAAGAAATAAACAAGATATGGTGGCAGGGGCGTTTTTATCGCCTGGCACCTGACTGGGCTATTACCCCACCATTGCAGGTGCGACTGCTGCGTTACCTGGCAAAAAAATACCAGCTTCCCCTAACTGCAAAAATGCTTCATCTCAGTCCAGAGGTGCTGCGCGCAACTGCAGAAGCCGAAGACCTTGCCAGCCTGGTAACAATTTATTGGTGGTTTGGAAAAGCACCTTCCATTTACTATATGGACCAACCAAAAAACTTCAATGCAGTCAAGAATGCTAGCGGTCACACCATGCTCTTTGCTGCTTACGATCCGGAACATTACAGCGGTGATCTTCACACTCCCTGGGGATTCATCAATTCCTGGGTGACTGCGGGGACAGGCTTGTTTTGGATGGAAGACTCGACATTTCGCAAGACGTGGGGAATGCCGATTCCACGCTGGGGGAGAAACGCAACAGTAGTAATCTCAATAAAAGACGGTGAGCAATTTTGAAACCTTTTACCTTGATGGGCAAACTTGCCCGAAAATATTGGAAGTTAATTGGAATGACTGCCCTGACCATGCTCGCTTTGGTTGGTGCACAACTTTTAATACCCTGGATGATCCGCTTGTTAATCGAGAGACTAACAACAGAGCCTCTTAGCCAGGACACTATCGATTTTATTACCCGCATTTCAGTCATTGCCCTGATCGTTTTTATTGCTCGGGCTTTGATGCAGTTTATACGCTCCTACGCCGCTCACAAAGCTGGATGGGGGGTAGTTTCAGACGCCCGCCGCCTGGTTTATCAGCACATTCAAAAACTCTCGCTGCGTTTCTATGAAGACAAGCAAACCGGTCAGTTGATGTCAAGGATCATCAATGACACAGACCTGTTTGAACGGATGATTGCCCACGCCCTGCCAGATGTCATCGTGAATGGCATCACACTGATCGGTGTTATCGCAATCCTGGTTTCCATGAATGTGCATCTCACCCTTCTGACCCTTATTCCAATCCCTCTGATTATTCTTGCCTTGATTGGATACAGCAAACTGGTTCGACCAGCTTTCAAGAACCGCCAGCAATCGATTGGTGAGTTGAATGCGGTGCTCAACGATAGCCTTTCCGGAATTCGGGAGGTTAAGGCATTCGCTCGTGAAGAAGACGAACTGGATAAAGTCGATAACAAGATCCAGCTCGTGCTGCATAAAAATCTGCGCGCCTTAAAGTTGATGGCAATATTCAACCCGATTTTTGACTTTGCAGCAGGGATTGGTCAATTGCTTGTGATTTTCTTCGGTGCCCGCATGGCTATTGCCGGCACGCTCTCGATTGCTGATCTGGTCGCCTTTTTCCTCTACCTTGACAGCTTTTACACGCCTGTCCGTAGTCTGGGCAACTCCATGGAAGCTGTTCAGGAATCCCTGGCAGGCTTCGAACGCATCTCTGATATCCTCACAGTAAGTCCGGAAATCATTTCCCCACCTGACCCCCATCTCTTCGCCGAACCTATTCAAGGGCATATTCGCTTTGACGATGTCTGTTTCCATTACATCGAAGGTGAAGAGGTTTTGACCGATATAAACGTCGACATTCGAGCCGGCAGCACTGTCGCCCTGGTGGGTCCAACCGGTGTTGGAAAAACCACCTTGGTTGGCTTGATCCCCCGATTTTACGATGTGATCAATGGTAAAGTCAGCATCGATGGTGTGGACGTCAGGGATTTCGATCTGGACCAGCTACACGAATCTGTCAGCATGGTGCTGCAGGACGTTTTCCTCTTTCACGGCACCATCCGTGAGAATATCCTTTTCGGCAGACCTAACGCAACCGAAGAAGAAGTGCTATATGCAGCCCGAATCGCGAATGCGGCTGAATTTATTGACCGCATGCCTCATGGCTACGACACGATGATTGGAGAACGCGGTGTCAAGCTCTCTGGTGGGCAGAAACAGCGCTTATCTATCGCCCGCGCCGTCCTGAAAAACAGCCCCATTCTGATCCTGGATGAAGCCACCTCTGCGGTGGACACGGAAACCGAATTGTTGATCCAACAAGCTCTGGAACGCCTAATCAAAGGACGCACCACAATCATCATTGCCCACCGACTTTCTACAGTTCGTAATGCGGACAAAATAGTCGCGATGGAAGGTACTGGCATTGTTGAATCGGGCACTCACGCGGAATTGTTGGCGCAGAAGGGGCTCTATCACAAGCTTTATACAGTTCAACAGCAGTTGTATTGAGAATATTACCAACTTCTTTAGCCCGCTCCGGAGAGCAGGTCGAAGTCCAGCATAGCTGGATGCAAAGGCACAAGCTGAATCTATCATTTACAGCCCGCTCCGGGGGGCCGGTCGAAGTCCAGCGCAGCTGGATGCAAAGGCACAAGCTGAATCTATCATTTACAGCCCGCTCCTGGGGGCGGGTCGAAATCCAGCGCAGCTGGATGCAACGGGGAGGGGGTCTTTTTTAGAACATCAAGCGTAGTGTATAAAGCCAGACTCTAAAATCCCATTTTTTTATTGGCACAATCAGTTTATTCTGTCGATAGCACTCTGCCCCGCTCCGCGGTCCCTCTCTCGAGAGAGGGCTAAGAAACCAGATCTCCAAACTGTCATAGGTACAAGCTGAATCTATCAGTTACAACCCGCTCCAGGGGGCGGGTCGAAGTCCAGCGAAGCTGGACGCAAGGGAGAGGGGGTCTTTTTAGAACATCAAGCGTTGTGTTTACTACCAAATTCTGAAGTTCAAGATCTTTTTCCGTGGAAAGCGGCATGATTGTGATTCCCATTTCGATAACACTCTCAATCTAATGGAAAGACGCTTTCAGGGTTTTGCTCCACAACAATTGTTTCAACCTGACCCGCACTCAGATTGCTTAATTGGTTGGTGAAGCTTTCCAGCTCCTCATCTTTGAAGCGCACATTCACTGTTATTTCTTCAAGAAATTCTGCATCCAACACCTGTCCATGATGCGCTTCCATCAGCCTGACAACCTGATCATACAACCGATAAGGCGTTACGAACATCAGAGTTGTTGTTGGCAGCAGCGCAGCAACTTTAACCTCTTTAAGCACCTCACGTACCGCATCACCATAAGCCTTTACCAAGCCGCCAGTGCCCAGCTTGGTACCGCCGAAATACCGCGTCACAACCACAACAACGTTTCCTAACCCACTTCCCTGTAATACAGCCAAAGCTGGTCTGCCTGCTGTACCCGAAGGCTCGCCGTCATCGCTGCAGTGGGTGATAATACTTTTACCATGCCCAATTACAAAGGCAGGGACATGGTGATTGGCAGCAGGATGATTTTTTTTGACCGCAGCGATAAATTCCCGGGCTTCTTCTACACTGTTAGCTGGCGCCAGATTGGTTATGAAACGGGAATTGACCACAATTATCTCGGTTTCCACCGCATCGAGCGGAATCAAGCGTTGAATATGTTCCATCAATACTCTCCAAACACAATCATAAGCTATAATTTCACCTTTGATAGGAAAAACATGGAGCGCATATTCATTCCCCTCAGTTTTATTACTTTCTTGATCCTTGGCTACGATAAGTTTCAAGCCAAAAATAATGGCTGGCGCGTGGCTGAAAAAGTTTTACTTCTTCTGGGTGTTTTTGGTGGTGCAATTGGTGGTCTGGTTGGGATGCAGGTCTTTCACCACAAGACCAGAAAGAATTATTTCTGGATCATTTACGGTCTGGCAGCTGTGGTTCAAGTCGGGTTGGTCTTGCTGCTAAACAGATAAGTCACAAATTTCTTTTTTTGGCAAAATTCCACCATAGAAACAAGCTTGAGATATAATTAAAAGATAGTCTAAAAATCGTTTTAGAATAGAGAGGAGACTGTCTTGGTTCAAGTCATGAACATTTCAGAAATTCGTCCTCTCATCACGGATGAATTTCAAGTAGGTCCGTTTATACCACGTACCGAAGCAATTCAACACGCCTACGATTGGGGCAAACAAGTCCATGCCGGTCAGAAACGCCTTTCAGGTGAGCCTTATTTTGAAACTCACTGCGGCTGGGTTGCTGCCTTTATTGACAAATTGGTCAATATTGAATCCTGGACAATTGCCGCCCTGCTTCATGACACCGTAGAAGATCAGGGCGAAACTTTAGACGAGATCAGAGCCCTTTTTCCTGGAGAACTGGGCATGGAAGTTGCTCATATCATCGATGGGTTGACCAAAATAAGCAACCCTCGTGATGGTTCCAGCAGGGAAATTGAAACTCTACGAAAAATTGCCATGTTCCGTGACCCGGCAGTTTTTGTCATTAAACTGGCAGATAAAAGTCATAATCTGATGACTCTCCAATATCAACCTCCCGCCAAGCAGTGGGCTAAAGCAAACGAAGCGATTCGGGCCTATGGTAAGTTGGCAGGCATCCTCAATTGTTATCGTTGGCGGCGCTGGATAGAAGATATGGCCTTTCCGTACGCCGAAGCCGATTCTTTTCCGGTTGTAAAATCGAAGATCGATGCTGATCCCCGTTTGAATATCAACTTTATCCGCTACTTACTGGGCGAACTCGCGAATATCATGAACTCAGAAGGGATCGATGGATCGGTAAAGTTCACTGTCAACGGATATTGGCAAGCCTGGGACAAACTGCAGAGAATGGCACGCAGTAATCGCACATCCCTCGACGATTTTTCAGCCGTGAATGATATTGTCAGTTTCCGTATGATCGTAAATAGCAAGGATGAAATTGACTGTTATCGCTTATTGGCGAGAGTGAACAAGTACTTTCACCGCAACCTGGATCAAGACCGTTTTGACGATTACATTGCTTCGCCACAAAATGGATACAAGGCTCTGCAAGTGACTGCCTACCTTCCTGGAACCGGAGCGATCGAAACTGCGATAGCCACGGAAGAGATGGAAGGTGAGAACACCTGGGGGGTCATCTATGCTATTAATAATGACAAGGATATCAGCCGGTATCGACCTGTCCAGATCCTGACCAGCTTTGGTGGGACCCGATTCCTCGAAGAGGGAAGCACAGTTCTGGATGGTGTTGCCTCGATCCAGGATTTTTATCTGGACAAAATTCATAAAGTGCTTGTGAATGGGGAAGAACGTCACATTTATGACAGTCTGAACCCTGGTGATGTTCTGGAAGTGGTAAGTAGCGGTCCACACAAACAGCCCGAACCCGACTGGCTGAACCACTGCAACCCAACCACAGCACGCTTGCTGCGCAACGTGCTGGCAAGAGTTAATCTTAAACAAGCCAGTGAAAAAGGTCGAGAGATGATCCACCCCATCCTGGTGAAACAAGGCATCCTTGACCTGAGTGATGTCGCCTCCCTGGAATCAAATCGTCTCGAATCGATGTTGGGGCTGCTAGCTTGTGCCAACCTGGACGACCTTTACTCAGCCGTTGGTGGTGGATCAATTTTTATCAATGAAGTCGAAAACGCCATGGACCTCACCGGCATAAAAAACTCAACATTAAATTGGACTTCGCTACATATCCGAGGCAACAATAGTTCTAATCGCCCTGGCGCATTGGCTTTTTTCGCTGGACTGATAACCGAAGTCGGTGGCAATATTCTCAGGACAGTCAATACAACCTCCAAAAATGGAGATTTTCATGTCCGCATGGTTTTAATGGGTTTGGAAACTGAACAAAAGATATCTCTCAAAAAACTCTTTTCTGAGAGCCGCTATCCATTGATAGAAATTGAAATCGCGTAATTCCGGAAAACAATTCCAGTTTCGTTATCGTGATAGAATATCCACGTTAAGTTTCAGACAGCAAAAAATAAAGATCGAGGATACTTACTTAACTTATGCAAAAAACTACAAGCAGTTTATATAAGAAGATCAGCAACCTGGTTCTCTTAGCAATTTTTCTGCTGACTTTTTTTATCCAACCGGTCAGTGCCGCACAAAATCTACCTCAAGGAATTGGACCAGGCGCAGCCACACCCACTCCAGACCTGAGTAATGTTCGTGTTCAAGCGCTTTTCTTTTACTCAAATAGCTGCAGCCATTGTTTAAAAGTTATTGAAGAAATCGTTGTTCCGCTTCAAAATGAATACCCTGGCTTAGTGGATTTTAAGCTGCTCGAATTGGGTGAACGAGTTAATTATGAAGCTCTCATGACGGCTGAAGAATTTCTCCAAACCGCACCGGACAGTCGCGACCTTCCTGTTGTAATTATCGGTGATAAGGTTATGGCTGGCGAAGACGATACCACCGCTGACCTGCGTAATTTAGTTCTGGCTGGTCTTGAGGGAGAGCCCATTCTTCTGCCTTCAATTGAAGGGGTAGACCTGGATCAATTGATCACGTCCACTCCCCAACCAGAAGAAGTCCCGATAGAAGCCTGCAGCATCGAGAATCCTGAAAATTGCGTAGCGGATTTGCCGATTTATATCGCGTATTTTTATCAGACAGGTTGTAAAGAATGTGCCCGCTCTGAGACAGATCTGGCATACCTGCAAGACAAATATCCACAAATCATTATCGAAGAATTTAATATATATGATGAGGCAGGGTTGGCAAATTGGATGGCTGAGCGAGCCGACCGGGTAGAAGACCTTGGCACACCTTCAATTTTTATCGGTGTTCATGCCTGGATTGGGGAAGAAGAAATTCGACCTCAAACAATTGAACCGGTTCTCGAAACCTTGTTGGAAACAGGATCCCCTCGCTTCTGGAATGAATACAACCCGGTCCAAGGCGGTCAGACTTTAATGGAGCGCTTCAAAGATTTGGGTTGGATCGCTGTCTTGTTGGCAGGTTTGGTGGATGGACTCAACCCATGCGCTTTTGCCACAATAATATTCTTTGTTTCTTATCTGACACTCAGTGGTCATAAAGGTAAACAAATCTTACTTACCGGCGCCAGTTTTACGGTAGGCGTCTTCCTGGCATATCTCCTTGTTGGTCTTGGTTTCTACAAAGTTCTGGATCTGATCAGCGAATATATGAATATTCTGAGCAAGATTGTATACGGTCTGACAGCCTTATTCTGCTTGGTTTTGGCGATCTTGAGCATTCGGGATTACTTCAAGACCAGGCATGGTGATCTGGACGACATGTCGCTAAAACTACCGGAATCGCTGCGCAAACGCATCAACTCCACAGTAAGAGAAGGACGTAAATCAAGCAGCTACTATCTGAGCGCATTTTTTGTGGGATTGGTGGTATCGATTCTGGAATTAGCTTGTACAGGGCAAATTTACTTGCCAGTGATCATCTCGATGAGCACCATGCCCGAGTTGCGCGGGAGAGCCGTACTGTTCCTGGTGCTATACAACCTGATGTTCATTGTGCCGCTGATCGTCGTATTCATTTTGGCATATTTTGGGACAACTTCAAAGCAATTCACTGAATTTCTCAAGAGAAACGCAGCTGCAGTCAAAATTGGTATGGCGTTCGTTTTCTTGTCACTAGGAATCTGGTTGATCAGTTCGCTCTTAGCGTAATAAGAATCCTACCTCACCCCCGATCGCTTCGCTCTCGGACCCTCTCCAAGTGTACAGACCGGGGACATAGTTGACAAACGTTCGGAGACATCGCTGACACTT
>CAZYIJ010000079.1:3315-9145 GCA_964647425.1 uncultured Anaerolineaceae bacterium | reverse complement strand
GCCGGCATCATTTTCGGCAAGGCCTCAAGAATTCCGGTTGCTACGGCTAAAACCAACTGAATCGCCGCCTCAACGACCATTGGCAAGTTCTCGATGATAAAATCAGCCAATCCGAGAACCAATTGCGTCACCATTTCGGCGATCGGGTCGACATTTTCTAGAATTGCGCTCAACAAAGAATCCAATAGAACAAAAGCCGAATCCAAGAGAACCGGCATTAATTCGGGTAAGATCGCGCTGACAATGTTAACCGCGCTCGTGATCAGATTAGTCAGAACTTTTGCCACTTCGGGCAATGCGCTGCCGACCCCGGCCAGAATATCGACCAAAACGCCAGAAATCGAATCGCCTATCGTCGCGATATCTTCAGCCTGGAATCCGTCCTCAAGTGCCGTTGATGCGTCGGACATAATCCCCATCAAAGCATCCGACCCTGCCGTAAGCGCCGGGATAAAATTCACTACGAACGATTTTTTCAGGGCGTCTTGTTGCGCGTCAACCCGTTGAAGAACGTCGTCATAATCGCCTAACGCGCCGACTACATCATCGCTTAAAATAACGCCTGACTCATGTGCTTCTTTGGCGTATGCTCTTAGCCCCTCAGACCCTGCGTTAATTAGTGGAATCATGTCTTGATATGACTTACCGAATATTTCTTGCGCCGCTATCTCGCGTTCGGTTTCGTCAGCGATTTTACCAAGTGCATCAATCGTTGAATAAAAAACCTCTTCCGAATCCTTGTAGGTTCCGTTTGTATTTTTCATGGAAACCGAAAGACTGTCAGTTATCTCGATATTCTCAAGACCGGCGCGAGTCGCCTCGTCCATCGCCTTGACAACTCTGTACATGCCTTTCTGCATCGATTCGGTTTCAGTGTCTATAAAACGAGCCGCATATGACCATTCTTGCAGCGTTTCTGCGGATATCCCCATCTGCGTTGATGTCGTGAGTAGTTCATCCGCCCAGTTAGCAGACTCAGCCGCCAAATCAACGACCGCCTTGACCGCCGCGATAGTTGCCGCCGCCAATGCCGCGACCGCAACCGCCGCCGCTTGTGCGCCAATGACTAGCCCAGACTTTAACGCGCCGCCCAGATTGTCAAATTTGCCGGATGATTCTTTTGCTTCGTTTCCGGCATCATCAATCTTATTCTCAAACTGCTTCATCTCGTTTCCGGCATCGTCGGTTGAGCGTTTGAGTTCTTCCATCTTGCGGTCATTGTCGGTCAGTTCTTTGGCCATTTTGCCGAGTTCAGATTCAGCCTTGTTTAGCACGATGGCCAGTCTCTTTGCTTCGTCCGAGTTCTCGCCGTATGCCTTTTCGGTTTCGGCTAATTCTTTCGCGACCGCTTCGATTTTTTGTTTCTGGATGTCCATTTTCTTTTGCAAGGTCGTAGATGTCGCGGACAAAAACTGCATAGCATCAGCGTTCTTATCTAGTCCTGCCGTTGCCTTACCCAATTCTGAATCCAACAAGCGCATTTCTAACGATATGCTTTTTAGTGCGCTCTTATATTTTGCTTCGCCATCTAAAACAAAATTTGTGCGAATGTCTCGCGCCATCTTCTCACCCCTTAAATGTCAACAGACTTCTGTTTTTTAATTTCTCCGGCGAACAATCGTTTGTAATGCCAGAGCGTGACAATTTCGCCGAGCGTCATGTGGTACGCTTCGGCTCGCGAAATTCCCATGTATAACGCGCAATAAACCAGACGGTTGACGTTAATCACGCCACCGCCGTTTACGCGTTTTTTTCAGCTTGGATTTCTTCTAGAACAAGATCTCGCTCCTCGTCTTCATCGTCTTCTTCGTAATCAGTCTGGTATCCTGTGTGCATTGCCGCGACCATCGCCACCTTGCAACGCTTGAAATCGTCAACTTTCCAAAGCGTTTTGATGGCATCATCGGACAGGTCAAACGGCTCTAAAGGCTCTTCAAGTGACAGCCCCAACGAAACAAGCTGGTTGTGTCGCATAATTTCAGCGTCAATCAGAATCCGGACCATCTGACATATTGTGTTGATCGCCTCTGCCGGATTCTTCTCAAGGCTTGTCTTATCGTATGCTTTATCAATCGAGCCGAATTTCTTAGAGACTTGCTCCATCGCCCAAACCGAAAAGCAGAGTTTTCTTTCTTTGTCAATAAAAATACAATCGTCTTTCATTTGCTCCTCCTAAAATAAAAAGCCGGACGATATTTCACGCCCGGCTGTATTCCTATTCGTATTCGAAAAATCAAATCTCAACCAAATCCTCTTGAGCCTCAATAAGTGCCGCCGTAGCCGCATCAACCGCCGTTTGTCCGGCCTCAACATTAGATGCAACAAGACCGGCAAGATATCTCTGCACGGCCACCGCGCCCCATGATGCCGACGTGTACGATGCAGGCGTTAAAGCGTCAACGTCTGCGATTTCAGCAAGCAATGCGGTCTTCGAAACGGTTGTCAAATTCAAAATGCCCTCGACCCACGACAGCGCCGCGTCTTCGGTGTCTAACGTGACCTGACGCTTCCAAACCTTATCCGTCGGGACTAAGATTGTCCCGGTCAAAGATGGCGTCTGCCACTCAATAGACTTGCCCTTTGTGGTCGTCTCTTCTGACGGTTCCTGAAACTGCACTTTCTTGATGATTTTTGCTTGATACGATTTCACGTTGTTCTTCACGCGAACGCGAACGAAACCCAGTCCCAAATATGGGCCTATGTCATCCGTCGACGCTTGTAGCTCATCAATGCCGCCCACGTTCACGATCTGGTGCCCCAGAATATACGCATTGATAGAATCGCTCAGGTCGTCAATGCCGAGTTCAATTGTGCCATCGCTAAACCCTGCCGCCGTTTCTGATGCTTCGTCGTCCGCAAATAGCGGGTCTGTGCCTGCGTTGTTGATTGTTACGTTTGCCGATATCGCTTTTGCCAAAACGCGACCCGCGCCGTACACTGTGGCGCTGTCTGTTTCGGAATCAATCGGCGCAATAATAGGCCTTTTCAATCCAATAATTGCCATTTAGTTAAATCCTCGCTTTCTCATTTCCTCGTCAAATACTTCTTGTACCGCACGCGTGCATTTGTTTTCCGCGTGCTGTTCAGCCTGGTCAACCCAATGCGTACCCGCTTTTCTCGACGTGCCGTAATGCGTCATAAACGCCTTTGTACCGTTTAATTTGCCTTTAGCAAAAATCTCAACGGTCAACGCGTTATCTTTCGCCTTTGGCGCGCTGTGTGTGATTGAGTTAATCAAATCGCCGTCTTCAATGTGGTTATATTTCTGAATCTCGTACTTCCACTGCGACACCATTTTTTCGGCACCGGCAACAACCATTCTTTCGGCTATTTCGCCCGTGCTTTCGCCCATTTCGAACAGTTGCCGCGCCAAGTCGTCCATGCCAGACGTTGACATTTTAGCCATCAAACCACCTCGCATTCCCAAATAAAATGGAAATACCCGGTGTCTTGTTCAAACGCCGTTTCGACGATTTGATAACATATTTCATCGCGACCGCTTAGCGCCGCCGTGATCTGATTAATAATCGGGTCTTCCGGATTCTTCGTAAATCGATTGACATAAATACGCCATCCGATTTCTTGTGATTCTCCGTCTGCCATCAAATCAATCATTCGCGTTGGCTCAAAAACTGTAAAATTAACATCACCCGAGCCGCGCCACGGCTTAGCCTTAGGGTCAACCGTCAAAAGCAAGTCAATAAACTCTTGCTTAGTCATCCTCAACCACCTCTTCCGGCTCATCCTCAACAACATCTTCCGGCTCGTACTCAACGCGCTGTTTCACGACGCTTAAGGACAAATCTAAACAAGGCGGATAAACGTCAACAATTTCTTGAATCTGCTCTATTTTGTACTGTGTTCCGTCTTCCAACTCAACGACGGAATAAACAGAAGAGTCAAGCGGTATCCTTTGGACCCTGACCAACTTCGAAACATCAACATCGATTTGCTTGTTCTGCACAAAGCGGTTATATCCAACCGTTCGTGTTTGATAGCGGATTCCTGCGTGCTTTATTGTCGTTTGCAGATTTTCATATTCTCCGGCGCCGGAAACGTCTCTTGTCTCGTAGACTTTCAACAGTCCGTCATCAAAGTGTTCATCAATCTGCTTCAGTCTCAGCCGCATATGTGTCAACCCCGCTTTCAAGATGCATTGACAAAAGTTCATGCTTGTAATTATTCCAAAACATTTCTGTTGCCCCTGAACGCGCATAACGAACATAGTCGAGGAGCAGGCTCAAAGCCTGCCCCTCAACTGTGTAATCGTTCACTATGCCTGAGACGCCGTTCAAATATGCCTTGCCCGCTTTAATCAGCGTGACAAGTTTAGAATCAAGCGCCTCGTCCGTCCAAGTGACATCAAGGTAATTTCTGACAGCCGCAAGCAACGCCAGAATTTCAGCCGTTTCAGCCATCAGCCAAACCCCCTTTAAGACTTGGTTACAACAACGGTATAGGTTTCGGTTTCGCCGCCACTTGTGACAACAACGCTAAGAGTATTAACGCCATTTGCCCATGTAGCCGCCGCACCATTAGCAACCGATGTGTCATCAACATCGATCTCAATTGTAGCCTCGCCATCCATAGCAACCGCGGTAATCGTGTTGCTCGCGTTAGACGTTGTAGCAGTGTAGTACATGATCGACTTGTTAAACGCCGGGGACAGTGTGAGACTGCCAACGCTCAAAGACGCCAATCGCGCATCAATCGCGGAAACGTTCAGCGGGTCGTCTACGATGTCAACATCAAGAGATGCGTTTGTCACGTTCGCGTTGATCGTCGGAATGGTCGGGACCAGACCGGCGATGCTGAGGACCTTAAACGATGTTGCGTCAAGAGGTCTGCCGTTGCCGTAGAGTTTTGTCAGGTATATTCTCTCGTCCTCGAGGAAGTGGTAATGATCAGAGAACTCGATCTTGCCAGCCTTGCCAGTACCAAGACCGAAGAAGTATCTGCGGCCAAGACCGATAATGGCCTTGTTTGCCGGAACGTGAACGCTCTGGATTACCTTAGTTGGGAACGGCCAGCGCTGCACGAATGTGCCGTCAGCGTTCTGGAATGTCACCGCAGGCATGACCTTCTGGAAGAAAGTCACCGGATTGACGATGAACAGAACTTCACTGACTTCGCGGTTCAGTAAGTTGGGTCCAACTGCCAGACCGGCAACCAGACCGCCATAAACAGCAGGTGTCAGTTCTGTGATGACTGTTTCTACCAACTTCGGATAACCGGCGGCAGGATCAAGAGCGCCAGCGGGATTTCTCATCATGCCGGTTGGCTCGTCAAGGCCGTTGCCGTCAATGATGGCTTCTTCAAGTCCGTTTGCGATTGCTTCAACCAAGATGGCGCGGACGTAGCGATCAAGCCACTCGGGTCCGATCTCCAACATAGCCTTGCAAACAGGCAAGAACGCGGACAATTTCTTCTGCGTCAGATCGATTGTGTCAAAGCCGCCGATAAGCTCCTTGATAACCTCATCACACAACTTGCCCCATGTTGCCATGTGACGGCCATCGAGCGTTGAAACGATGATTGATGTCAAAACGCCGGTGTTCTGGAAGTTGATCTCTGCCAGAAGCGGATGCGCTTCGGTGATGTCTTCGAGAACAGAATCGATAACTGTCTTAGGCAGAACATCGTCGATAATCGTGAGCGCCTGCTTCGGATCGTTTGATCTCATGGCATCCATGATTTTGTTGTAATATGTTTTTTCTTCGGATGTCAGTTGGCGAACGCCACGACCGGCAAGAACTGCGTTATCGGCAGCGTTTACCATGCCCTGAGCTTCAGCAAGAACTGCGTCCTGCAAGGTGTCTGCCCATGCCTG
>CAZYIJ010000079.1:0-3215 GCA_964647425.1 uncultured Anaerolineaceae bacterium | reverse complement strand
CCATCAACATACGCCGTTTTATTCGCCGGATGGCGTTTTAACTGCGAATAAATAGCGGTACCCTCAAAAACGGAACCGCCATAGCTGTTGATATAAATGTTGATTTGTTTTGCGTTCGGATGTTCTGCCAAAGCCTCTCTGAAATACTTTGCTGAGTTTTCCGACTGAACATAGCACCAGTTTTCCCAATCCACCTCCAAATCGGTCACGTCGCCGTAGATAAACAGGTCAAGCGTTTCAGGATTAGCCGCCTGCTTGATTTCCCACATTTGTTTGATTTCAATCACTCCCTTCTAAATTTCCGACCACTTGATCAGCCGGTGCGTAGTTCTTCGTCATGTAGTGTTTCTTCGAAAAATCGGTGTTTAGCGGCTCCTCTCGCACCGCCTTGCGAATATCGTCGACGCAGAAAGCACCCGAAGCAATGAGCTTATCGATCGATCCCGAAACCTCAAGCAAATCAATATGTTTGATCGTTTTCGTGTCGATAACAAGCTTGCTACCGGATAGGACTTCCTTTCGTCCGTATCTTTTACGATTGATTTCTTCCGCCAACAAATCAGTTAGCGGATCAATGCAGAACGTCAACAGCTGATTGACCGCCTTTGACACATCCGCAACCTCGCCTAATAGCAACACCGGCGGAATCCCAAACGCTCTCGCGGTAAACGAAAACACATCGTCAACCTGTGCGCGGATGTCGCGCGTTGAGTCTGCATTGTAAGTCTTACGATTTTGCTCGTCGTATGTGTATCCTTCGGTCAACGGCAAAACAGCCGAATCAGAATCAAAATACGTTTTAAAGCGCTCGTTCATCATTTTTTGCAAGTTCTGCGCAAAATTCGCATCACCTTGAGTTTTTGCTGAAATACTCAGCACACCCTTTTGACCGCGTGACTTTTTGAACGCCTTTTGTGAATACTCAAGAAGCTGACCGTAAGACGACTGCAACCCATCGACTAAACCCTTGATGTCTTTGTTGTTCAGCCGAAAATACAAAACATCTTTCATGAAGAAGGTTTTTCGAAAAACATAATCGTTAATCGTCACATTTGAAAAAGAGAAATCTCTTAACGCGTATTCTTTTTTGTCAAATGAATCCGCAATCAACAAAGATCCGTCATCCGACGAAATAACTAAACACTCGTTTTCGCTGTATAGCTTCCAAATCAACGCCTTCAAAAACTCGCTAGAATTCTGGTTCTTGTTCGGCTCATAATTCCACAAATAAAACTCGTCGCCTTGAATCTCTTTGTTTCTTGAATACGTCCGCAAATCGCATTTTGCAATCGAATTCGCAATCAAGTTGACCGCCGATGCAAACGCCAGCTCTCTAACGTTGATTGACGCCGACAGCTGCCAATACTCCGACATGTCTATGTTTGTCGTACCAAGCGTTGTCCCTCCGGAAAAAAACTTCTCGCGGATCCAATCAATAACACTAACTGCCATTTTTCTCCCCCTAAAAAGTGAAACAAGGCAAATCCGGCGTATCGACCGGTTGAGCCGCTTCTAATTCGCCATCGCACACAACAGCATGCGCCATTGCCATGAACGGGTCCGTCTTTCTGCTTCGTTTCTCGATTTTGTCGTATTTGTAATTTCCAACATCCCCGGTCGGCTTCTTCTTTGTGTTGTTGGTCGCCCATCGCATCAACGGCGTGTCGCCCCATGCAATCAAATGCTTGTCAAACAAATAATCGATTACCGGAGCAACCGACACGATGCCAAGCGGACGCACCACCCAAATGCGCTTGACGTCCGTTGTAAAACCGATCAACTCCAACGACTCGCGCATCAGCGCAAGACGCGCGTTGTCAATCGCTACTTTCAAAACGTCATAGCGATGTTCTTTAACCTGTTGCTCAATCCAATCGGTCAATAATTTCGGGTCGATTTGTGTTTCGTCGATAATCGTCAAATCGCCTTTTTCGTGCCACTCTTTGAGCGGCGCACGAATCAGTTCCCAGTCCTTACTTGATTTGCAAATCCAAGAATGTTGAATCCAATATCTTTGATCACCGACTCGGAACCAAAACCCAACCGATGCCATATCGGACATCATCGCGTAATCAATTCCGATGATGCACGGCTTACCGTCCAAATTCGGGACCTCGCGACTCGCCGCCATGAGATTTTCCCATTTCGTAACCGCTATTTCACGATCAACAACCGGCCAACCCATGCGCTTGGTATAGAAATCTTGCATAACGCCGGGCTTGTATTTCATTTCCTTCAGTTCGGATTCGAGTTCTTTCCGAAGTTCCGGCAAGTATTTGAGCGACGGATTCGCCTTGTGCCAACAGTCCGGATCGAGTGCTTCCTCTTCTGAATCAATCCGATACAATAGCGGGCAAATGTCTAAATCTGTAATCGTGCCGTTTAGAATGTCCTCCGCAAGCCGCAAGTCCATATCAAGAACACCGTCTCTAACATAGCCGTGACTTGTTATTTTGAATTTCCGCGAATGCTTGCGCTTGCCAAACCCCGAAGAAAACACCTTGATGCTGTCTTCTGTTTGGTATTCGTGCAGCTCGTCAAAAATCAGGCAGGCTGAACGCTTGCCGTCTTTCGTCCGAGCGTTTGACGTGTTGAATTTGATATAGCTTTTCGTCCTCAGGTTTTGAATCAATAATTTTGATTTGTAAAAAAACTTTTGAAGCTTATCCCAGTAATTCTCAAGCACCTCATAGATGTCATCAAACGATGTTTTGGCTTGATCTTCTGAATTCGCTATGATGTCGATATTGTAGCCATGCACGCCATGATAATGCGTCGATAGATACCACGCTATTCCGGAAATAAAACCGTTCTTTCCGTTTCCGCGACCCATCAAAATTAAGAATTCACGGAACACAACCGTATCGGTCGATTTGCGATAGCAATGAATCAGCCCCAGAACGAATAGTTCCCAGTCAAACATTGTCATTTCGAAATAGCGTTCGATTAACTCCTTCGCTTTTTCTATTTTCGGCGCGTCTATAAAAACATCGTCATCGTTTAGTTTTGACTCGATCAGCGACATGGCCGCCTTGATGTCTTTGTCGGATGCAATCTCCCCTGAATAAATCCCATCTATGTACTGGTCAATAAACGGATGGTAATTTCTACATCTCTTCTTCGTCTTCATGTTTCACGATTCCTGCGGTCGTGATGCCTAGTTCTTTCAGAATTGACATCATCTGCCGGTTGACCATGACCATCTCTTTCACTGA
>CAZYIJ010000078.1:0-9195 GCA_964647425.1 uncultured Anaerolineaceae bacterium | reverse complement strand
CTTTGCCCCCACCCGCATAGCGGGTGGTTTTCTGTCTCGAACGCTTTGCGTTCTCAACTGCCTAAAGGCGTACAAGAAAAAACCTCTCCGAAGAGAGGTTGATTTCAGTTTACTTATCCATTGTTATTACTTGGTCATCCCAGCGATGCCAGCCATTAAACTTTTCATCGATGATCTTGCGTCCTTCTCCGGGGCAGTTCAGACCCATAAGCTCCAGATCCGCATCCACCATGATCCTGACCAATTCATGGAATTTCACCTTGGGTTTCCAATCAAGATTTTCGTTGGCTTTTTTCGGATCTGCCAGCAAATAATCCACTTCAGTGGGACGGAAATAGCGTGGGTCAATCTCTACGTACTTTTTCCAATCCAGGTCAACATACCCGAAGGATTCAGTCAGAAAGTCACGCACGGAATGTGATTCGCCTGTGCCAAGCACGTAATTGGTAGGCGATTCTTGTTGCATTAACTTGTGCATCGCTTCTACGAATTCAGGGGCATAACCCCAGTCACGCTTGGAATCTAAATTACCTAAAAAGAGCTTGTCCTGTTTCTTTGCCAGGATGGCAGCCACAGCGCGGGTGATCTTGCGGGTGACAAAGGTCTCTCCTCGTCGGGGACTTTCATGGTTGAACAGAATGCCATTGACCGTGTACATACCATAGCCATCGCGATAATTCTCCACCATCCAGTAAGCATACAATTTTGCCACAGCGTATGGGCTTTGTGGATGGAAAGGTGTCTCTTCGTTCTGAGGTGGTTTTGCAGAGCCAAACAGCTCGCTGGTGGAAGCCTGGTAAAAACGAGTGCCTTTGCCAAGACGTCGTACGGCTTCGAGCATGCGGGTAGTCCCCAAACCAGTTACATCACCGGTATATTCTGGCATGTCAAAAGAAACCCGCACATGGCTTTGGGCAGCGAGATGATAAATTTCATCCGGTTTGGTGTCGTAGATTACGTCACCAAGGACACCCGTGGCACCCATGTCCCCGTAATGTAAAAAGAGGCGCGCAGAGCCATTAGTAACGTGGGGGTCACGATAAAGATGGTCGATCCTCTTCGTGTTAAATGTGCTGGCTCGGCGGATGATCCCATGCACCTCGTAGCCCATGCTGAGCAGGTATTCTGCCAGGTAAGAGCCGTCCTGGCCAGTTATTCCTGTAATAATTGCTTTTTTCATCATTTACCTCATGCTTGTTTATGAATCGATAGTATACCATTTCACAAAAAATTGTAAGACGCTTGCTTCAAAGCTTGTAAAAATACCTATGGTCTGATGCTGCTGGGTTATAATTTTAAACTCAATTAATACTGATCAACATTCTTTCAAAGGAGAGATGATGAAGAAATTTCGTTTACCCCTTATTTTAGTGCTTACATTTGTGCTGATCCTGGGTGCTTGCGCCACACCAGCAGAACAAACCCCTCCCGAAGAGGTCTCTGAGGAAACTACTTTGGTGGTTTGGGACCAGTTCTACCGGGAAGAAGAAAGCAAAGTGATCGAAACCCTTAATGCTGAATTTGAAGCAGCACATCCCGGGATTAAGATCGAACGGGAAACCAAGGTTCTGGCAGACCTGCAGATGACCGTAAAGTTAGCCCTTGGTGAAACTGATGGTCCCGATGTTGCCCAGGTAAACCAGGGTCGCAGCGATATGGGTGCCCTGGTTGAAGCCGGATTGCTGCTGCCATTAGACGATTACGTTGGAACCTTTAACTGGGGCAATGTTTTCTCCAGTAGTGTTGCAAGCCGTAATAGTTTTACTCCAGATGGCAAAACCTTCGGACAAGGCAGTCTCTATGGTGTAAGCCCGACGGCTGAAGTAGTAGGCGTTTTCTACAACAAGGGTATTTTCAAGGACAATGGCTGGTCGATTCCAACCACTTTTGAAGACTTTGAAGCGCTCCTGGCTGAGATAAAAGACGCTGGCATCACGCCAATATCTTTCGGTTCGCTGGACGGCTGGAATGCCATTCACGAATTCAGCGCTATTCAGCACTTGCTTGTCGATCTGGATTACATCAACAACCTCACTTATGGCGTCAATGATGTCTCGTTCGACACCGCGGAAAACCAGCAAGCGGCCCAGATTCTATCCGATTGGACCAAAGCCGGCTATTTCAGTGAGGGTTTTGCGGGTATTGGTTACGATGACAGCAACAACCTCTTCAAATCCGGACAAGGTGCCATGACCATAACTGGGTCCTGGTTTGCCCCGGAATTGATGACCGGCACTGACCAGGAATTTGGCTTTTTCCTGCTGCCCGGTTTTAGCGGAAAATCGACCATGGCTATTGGCGGTGTTGGCGTGCCCTTTGCCATCCGCAAGACTACCGAGCATGCCGATCTTGCTGCAGAATATCTAAACTGGATGATCAGCCCCCGTGCTGCCGAACTCTGGGCGCAAGCTGGTATGGTCCCTGCCATGTCGCTGCCAGAAGACAGCCAGGTTGATACCGATAACCTGTTTGGCGAAACGTTGCTCGCCTGGCAAACGATCAATAAGAACAACGCGGTTGGTCATTACATTGATTGGGCGACTCCCACCTTCTATGACACCCTGGTATCTGAACTGCAGAAACTTCTTGGCGGTGTGACCACACCTGCCGATATGACCGCAGCTGTCGAGGTTGATTATTCCGCCTACCTGCAAAGCAAATCGGAGTAGTTGATCTAACACAAGCCTGCTCATTTTCAAATGAGCAGGCTTGTTTTTCAAGATGACCACAGGAACCCATACTTATCCAGGAGAAAACAGGTGGAAAGGCTTGTTATACCTGCTGCCGGCCTTGCTGGTCTATCTGCTTTTTACATTCATCCCGATCCTGGAAACTTTTCGATCCAGCTTTTATGAATGGAATGGTTTTAGCCAGGCACGCACATTCATCGGTCTCGAAAATTACCTCAGCCTTTTTTCTGACCCACTTTTTCTAAAGGCGATTTCAAACAACCTGGTTTTTATCATTTTTTACAGCATCATCCCCATTTTGATAGGATTGATGCTCTCGGCTCTTCTAAGTGGTCAGCCAATTCCTGGTTTTAGTTTTTTCAGAACGCTTTATTTTCTGCCTCAGGTCATCAGCATGGTGGTTGTTGGTGTCATTTGGCGTTGGATGTTCAACCCTGTCAGTGGTCCGATTAATCAGTTCCTCTCCCTGATAGGGCTTGACCAGTTCCGCCAAGCCTGGCTGGGCAGTTTTGAATATGCACTGCTAGCCGTCGGTTCAATCGGCACCTGGGTGCAGTATGGTTTCTGCATGGTGCTTTTCTTGGCAGGAATTCAGCGCATCCCCCTTGAATATTATGAGGCCGCCAGCCTGGATGGTGCTAACGGTTTCAAACAATTTTTATTCATTACAGTTCCTGGACTTAAATCTGAAATTGGTGTGGCAATGATCACGACCATGATTGCCGCCCTTCGTGTGTTCGATCTGATCTACTCCACTACGCGTGGAGGTCCGGGAGACTCCACACTCGTGACTGGATTTTTGATTTACCGCTCAGCAATTTTAAATAATCGTATCGGCTACGGTGCTGCCATTGCGACAGTTTTGTCGATCATCATTTTGGCTTTATCCTTCCTCATTCGCCATTTATTGAGCGAGAAAAAGGAGCCTGCCGCATGAGTATGCGTTGGAAGCGGCTGCTACCTCGCTACCTTGTGCTGACGATTTTTATGTTGATCGTCTTGCTTCCGGTTTGGGGAATGTTGATGAGTGCGTTTAAGACTGACACACAAATCACCACTTCACCATTTAGTCTGCCCGAAAAATGGACTTTAGAAAACTTCCGGCAAGCCTGGACAGTCGGAAAGTTTAATGTCTTCTTTAAAAATAGTGTGATCGTAACCACTGCAGTGGTGGTAAGCAGCGTCTTTCTCTCCACCTTGAGTGGATACGCTTTTGGGCAGCTTCCCATGCCAGGCAAAAAACTGCTTTTTCCCCTGATGTTGCTTGGTTACATGGTGCCGTTTGAAGCGGTCATTATTCCTCTGTATAACTGGTTGAATGCCCTTGGCTTGCGCAATACCTATTGGGCTTTGATCTTGCCCCAAATCGGTTTGAGTGTTTCGTTTGGCACGCTCTGGATGTCTTCCTTCTTTGAAAACACCCCGCAGGAGTTGGTGGATGCCGCCACGATTGACGGTTGTAATCGCTGGCAGACACTTTGGCAAATCCTCTGGCCGTTGTCCAGACCTGCCACCACCACCCTGGTCGTGCTCATCTTTATGTGGACCTGGAACGAATTTTTACTCGCCCTGGTCATGGTACAGACCGAAGCGATGCGCACCCTGCCGGTTGGTCTGGCATTTTTCCAGGGGAAATATACCTCCAACCTTTCTCTGATGGCAGCTGGCGCTATCATCGTGGCATTACCAACCGTGCTGATCTATATTTTGTTCCAGCGTTTCTTCATCCGTGGCATGCTTGGCGGGGCAATCAAAGGCTAACTCTTTGGTAACCAATTCCCTCCATTAACAATCCATAAGACCAGGCTCGACCTCTATACAATGAATTGAATTCTCCTCGTTGATTGTCTATAATCTTTTATAACAACAAAAGTATCGTGGAGACCTATGACAGACTATATTACTGAATTACCCTTAACGAAAGAACAATTAATAAACGATTACCGATTGGGATATCGCTCTCGCCAGGCATCCATCATTGGTCGGCGCGAAGTGCTGACCGGTAAAGCCAAATTTGGTATTTTTGGTGATGGGAAAGAGATCATCCAAATTGCTATTGCCCATCATTTTCGCCCAGGCGACTGGCGCTCTGGATATTACCGGGACCAAACCTGGATGATGGCGCTGGATCTGCTCAATTTGGAGCAGTTTTTTGCGCAGCTCTATGCCCATCCTGATCCTGAATTCGACCCTCATTCCGGCGGTCGCAACATGAATGGTCATTTTGCCTCCCAGCTGATCGATCAAAATGGTGAATGGCTCAGCCAGACTGAAAGCTATAATACATCCGCAGATGCAGCTCCTACTGCCAGCCAGATGCCGCGCTCAGTCGGACTGGCTTACGCCTCAGTGCTCTATCGGGAAATCGAAGAACTGAAACAATTTGACAAATTTATCAAAAACGGAAACGAAATAACCTGGGTTTCCATTGGTAATGCTTCCACATCTGAAGGACCATTTTGGGAAGCAGTTAATGCCATCGGGGTACTCAAAGCTCCTGCCATCATTAGCATTTATGATGACGGTTACGGCATTTCCGTACCCAACAGATTCCAGATGGTAAAAGAAAACATTTCAGCCATTCTGGCAGGCTTTCAACGCGTTCAATGCCCAGCAGATAAATGCGATCGTGGTTACGACCTTTATACAGTCAATGCATGGGATTTTCCAGCTATGTGGGATGCTTATTCGCGGGCAGAAGAAACCGCCCGTGAACACCATATCCCATCCCTGATCCACGTTTGCGACGTAACTCAGCCATTAGGGCACTCGACCTCAGGGTCACACGAACGCTACAAGTCAAAAGAACGCTTGGAATGGGAAAATGAAAATGATAGTTTGCTTCGCTTCAGGCAATATCTCGTGAAACATGGTGTTGCATCAGACGAAGAGTTTGATCAGTGGGAAGCTGAAGACAGGCAAACTGTTGAACAGGCACGCAAAACTGCCTGGGAAGCCTTCCAAAACCCGATCAAAGAATCACGTAAACAAGCCAGCGGGCTGATCAAGCAATTGGCTCAGAGCAAGCAAAGCCATACAGCAGAATTGAACGAAATCGATAGCAAGTTAATGAGCATCCCTGACCCACTTAATCGGGATATCGCCGAAGCTGTTCACAAAGCACTCGTAATTACCTCCGATTTTGAAAACGAAGCATGGTTGGAACTATCTGGATGGCACAAACAACTTGAGCAGAAAAAACTCGATTACTATAACAAGTTCCAGTTTTCTGATTCACAGCATTCCCCATTGCTCGAAGAAGGCGTACCTGCACAATACAGTGAAAATTCCCCCACAGTGATGGGCTATGAAGTTGTGAATAAAGCCTTTGATGCAATGCTAGCGCGTGAGCCGCGCATGGTTGCCTTTGGTGAAGATGTCGGTGATCTGGGGGATGTCAACCAGGGTTTTCGTGGTCTGCAAGACAAGTATGGTTTCCTACGCGTATCGGACACCGGAATTCGCGAGGCTACCATTTTAGGGCAAGGCATCGGCTTAGCCCTACGAGGGATGCGACCGATTGCAGAAATTCAATATCTTGATTATTTGCTCTATGCCCTGCAGATCATGGCAGACGATCTTTCTAACTTGCGCTGGCGCACTGCCGGCAGACAGCAAGCGCCACTGATCGTGCGAACGCGCGGTCATCGCCTGGAAGGTATCTTCCACTCTGGATCTCCCATGGCAGGCATCATTAACTTGGTGCGCGGCATGCATGTTCTGGTTCCAAGAAACATGACCCAGGCGGTCGGTTTTTACAACACCCTGATCGATGGGGATGACCCTGCCCTTGTTATTGAAGTTCTGAATGGCTATCGCTTGAAAGAACGATTGCCAGACAACGTTGGTGAATTCAAACTGCCCTTGGGTGTTCCTGAAATTTTACATGAAGGCGAAGACCTTACTCTTGTAACCTATGGTGCCACCGTTCGCATCGCCGAAAATGCGGTGGAGATGCTTGCTAAAGTTGGCATCAATGTGGAGCTGATCGATGTGCAGTCGCTCTTACCCTTTGATCGACCTGGAATGATAAAGGAATCCATTAAAAAGACCTCACGGGTGCTATTTGTGGACGAGGATGTTCCAGGTGGTGCCAGCGCTTTCATGATGCAGCAGGTTATGGATGACCAGGAAGCCTGGAAGTGGCTCGATTCCGCACCGCAGACCCTTTCAGCGGGAAACCATCGCCCAGCTTATGGTACCGATGGCGACTACTATAGCAAACCTAATGCGGAATCAATTTTCGATAAAGTTTACGAGATCATGCACGAGAGCAATCCAAAACGCTTCCCCATGGTCAAATCAGGAGGAAAGAATGGCAACTAAATTAATCGCCCCGAGAACTGGAGAAGGCGTTGAAGAACTGACTGTAACGAACTGGCTCAAAGATGTTGGCGACCAGGTTGACGAGATGGAATCGATCCTCGAGATCGAAACTGATAAAGTCGTCACTGAATTTCCCAGCCCAATAGCTGGAACTCTGCTGCGAATCGATGTTGAAGCAGGAAGTGTGGTCAAAGTTGGTGAAAGTATGGGGCTGGTAGGCGAACCCAATGAATCTCTTGACGAAGTTGAGTCGTCTTCATCAATAGAAAATCAACCTGTAGAGTCGGAAAAAGAACTTCAGACAACAGCTGAAGCGACTGAAGAGCCTGCTTCAGTTCAGGAAGAAACCGACAAAGAACAGTCAGAAATTAAACAACCTGAAAGAAAGCTTGAAAAGTCAACCTTCCTTTCACCTTTGGTCAGAAAAATGTTGGATGAGCACCAGCTTGATCCTGAAAAAATATCGGGAACCGGCTCAGGGGGGCGGATTACCAAGCAGGATGTTGAAGATTACCTTGCCAGTCCGAGAGAGCCTCAGCAAAAGGCAACACCTTCTGTGGAAATGAAATCTAAATCAGAGCCAATAGTTAAGGCAGCGGTTATCCCCAGCGATACTCCTGGACAGTTGATACCGCATACCTCCACCCGCAGGCAAATTGCAGCCCACATGGTTGATTCCGTTCAGACTTCACCCCGTGTCTTGACCGTGATGGAAGTGGATATGACCAGTGTTTTGACTCACCGCAAGGCAAACAAAGCGAAATTCGCAGAAGACGGCGTGAATTTGACGCTGACCGCCTATTTTGTTGCTGCTTTGGCTAAGGCACTGGGCGAGCACAAAATTGCCAATGCTACCTGGACTGAAGAAGGGATATTCACCTACTCAGATGTCAATATCGGCATGGCGGTAGCGATGGGCGAAGGCGGGTTGATCGTACCGGTTATCAAACAGGTACAGAACTTGTCTTTGAAAGGCATTGCCGCTCAAGTTAACGATCTTGCCGATCGTGCGCGCAACAGGAGACTCAAACCTGAAGAAGTTCGCGGCGGCACCTTCACACTGACTAATCACGGCACTGCCGGCTCGCTGTTTGCTATGCCTATCATCAACCAACCTCAATTGGGCATTTTGGGCACCGGGATGATGCAGAAACGCGCGATCGTGATCACTGATGAGCATGGAAATGACTCGATTGCCATCCGACCGATGGTTTATCTCTCCTACGTCTTTGACCATCGTGCCATTGATGGCGAAAGCGGTGATAACTTCTTGTTTGCTGTGAAACAGATTTTGGAGAATTGGTCCGAATAGTTCGATATCAAAAATTAGATTGGAATCCACCCCATCCCCTTGTCCTACCTTTTGGTAACGAGAAGCGAAAAATGGGGTGGATTTTTTTGTTTTTTTATCTGTTGGTCTCAACTACTGATCAAATACTTAGTTAGCTGTGCCAAAAACGTCCTTTACATCCTCCAGCCTTCTCACTGCCCTGGTTTGCTATGGGTTTGGCGGTGATGTAAGAACTAAAACGTTCTTTTTAATATATTCAGTCAAACTAAATCTCTACATAATTGTGTGGTGCTCAAGTTAAACCGAATATCTTTACCCCCTCCAGCCCTTAGGTTGAGCGATGGGAGGGGGATAAAGGGGGTGGGTCTTTTTTTAATGCTGACTAGAGTTACAATTTACTAATGCCAAAAAACCGTAACATTCAATTGGCACGTAACCTCCGAAATAACTCCACTATTCAGGAGAGAAGACTCTGGTATCAATTCTTATCTTCCTTTCCTCTGAGATTTCACCGACAAAAAGTTATCGGAAACTATATTGTTGATTTTTACTGCCACAAAGCCAAACTAATTATTGAACTCGATGGTGGTGGCCATTTCAAGGACAGAAGAATTGGTGAGGACAATGATCGGACGGAATACCTGCGATCACTTGGACTGGAAGTTATCAGATTTACGAATAATGAGGTTGATCTACACTTTGGTGATGTTTGTAATGAAATTGTTCATGTCGTCCAAAGCAAAATCGGCAGAGATATCTACTGATTTTCTTTTGACAACGGGGTCTTAAAAAAAACTGACCCACCCCCTCAATCCCCCTCCCATCGCTGCGCTGGAGGGGGTTTAGTGTCGACTCACTTGCACTTCCGCAACTATGTTGAATCCAATC
>CAZYIJ010000077.1:0-9461 GCA_964647425.1 uncultured Anaerolineaceae bacterium | reverse complement strand
GAAGCGGGTCTTCTTTTACCACATAGGTTATAGTCCGATTTAGGATATTGTAATGACCCGGTCCTTCACAGTATATCGCATCATATCCACGCAGAAGCCCATATTCTCCAATGTCTAATCGCACCCCTGTTCGTGAGCAGAATTCCCCCCACTCTCGATACAATTCGTTTGAGTTCGCAATACGGGCACTCTTGTCAATACCCATTCTGAAATAATCGTTACCATAGAAACTCACAACCCCTTGCGCATCAGGATTAGTGTAAGTACCATTGCCATACACGCCAAAACCTACATACATATCTTTATTGTATCGGTAATCGTCGATGACCTGTTCTGCGGTCATATTGAGCATTGTATTAGGCTTTACTGCTCTGTATGTGACAGTAACGAATTGTCCTTGCTGTGCTAATGCATCGAACTCTTTTGGGGTCAATGCGACTGGCAAACCATTAGTGCCTAACTTCTCACCATACATTTTCAATGGTGCAGCACCTTTATTTTGATATTTATCGTAAGCATTCACTCCGTATTTATTGTAGTAATTTATTATTTGCTGTTCAGTCATCGGATTGTTACGAACAAAGCTACTTTGCCTTGCAGCGATTGGTACTCTCGGTGCTCTCGGTGTGTACTCTCTCTTCGGTACATACTGTCGCCAGTTAGGTGATAAGTCTTTCAATGGGCGCATACCCGGACTTCCACCCCAAATAGGATTTTGGCGGATAATCGTTACATCTTTCAGACCGAAGTCGCCACGCTTCCAACTATCGTAATAGTTGTTCCCCATTATTCTGCGCTGTTCTTCTTCAGACATCTTCTCAAAGCGTTGCTCACCATGTTCCCAATCCGTACTCGGGTCATTCGGGTCAAGCACCGGAACCATCGCACAAGCACCATTCGGGTGGTCGTCTAACGCTTCTTTGGAAGTGTAAAGCGTACCGTCTAACATCATGCAAGCAAAACAAGCATGCTCTCTACTCGCCATTCTGCGGTAGTAAGGCACATCGTACTCTTGGTAAGTACGCAAAGCGGCACTCCGATGCGCACGATTTACTTCCGTTCTCGCAATGAGAACAGACCGGCTGTAAGGCATGTTCACAGCGTCTTTCATCAACTTAGCAATCTCGGTCATTGGCATTCCCATCGTCAAACCGCTCATCAATGCTTCCGTCAATGGGCGTTCGCCCATGTAACTTATGCTTTGAAACAACTGTCCTAACGGCGCATCTCTCATCGTTATCGCTTGGATACTCTCAATCTGTGGGGCTGGTATCCCTTTGAAATAACCCATCCCACTAGTTGAGTACATATACATACTGGACGCATCGTTTATCCCAATCAAAGCAGCCTGCAGGACTTGTGTTTCTGTGAAGTTCTGCGACCAATCTACATAGTTCGCTATTTGATTGCTTGCCTGTTCCTGAAGTGACCTGTAATACTTCTGTTCATTCAGCCATGCTTCCGTGACTGGCTTGCCCTGCGCTTGTAAGTTCTGTATCTCTCTTGATACTTGCGTGATTTTATCGTCTAACCCTTGCGAAATATATAGCCATTTATTAGCCATCGCATAAGTGACATCATCCACCTTGTTCGCTAAATCAGCAGCGTGCTGTAAAGATAACCGAACTACTTCCGGCGTTGGCATTATTCAGCCTCACCACGCTCCACTTGCGTTTGCGCATTGACTTCCGGTACATAGGGGTTATTGCTCTGCTGTAGCCGGATTCTTGCCATTTCTAAAACGGCTTCTGCAATGTCAGCATTCTTGACTTTTTCTTCTTCCATGTCCGCTAACATCTGTTGGATTTCATCTTCGCCCCAACCAAACTTACGTAAGATTGTCACTAACGGAATTCCCATTTCTACCATTGTCTTCATTGCATTGCTTTGAGTGGCTATTTGGACTGTTTCCGGTCTATCCCAAACACAAACAGTATCTTCAGATTCCACTACATAGCTTGACAATTCAAGCCACTTCTCTTCAAACGTTTCCATGAGTTGAGATACTTTCTTAATCAGCGGTGTTTCCATAACCGTCAAGGCTTCACCGGATATATTCGCTCCGGTGTGCATAAAGTAATGTCTCGGCGTTCTGCTGATTACTGCGATTGTGTTCGTCAGCTTGTCTATCGTATCAAGATACATGCCTAAGTTCGCTGTTCCAAATTCGCCTACCGAAGTTCCTTCTTCATCGCTTGCGCCTTTTGGAATTCTCATAATGCTTTGCGGACTCGCTGTCAGCGAACTAATGTCTGCGTTCGTAATCATCCAGCGTTGCGGGAACGCATTGAATTCTGCAACCACCATCATGTCTGAAAACGTTTTATTGATTGCATCTTGCAGCGGCACTACGTTAATCAGCTCGCTTTTCGCTCGATAATGAATAATAGGCACTCGCCCAAAGATATTAGGTATTTCTTCAACCAACGTGTAACTGGTTTCGGTGGTCGCTTCGCCCTTATATTCATACTTTTCTATCCTGTCAGGATAATAAAGATTCAAATGGCTTATTCCGGTAGTTGCTTCAAAATAAGTCTTGCAACCTAACCGCTTTTCAAGTGGGTCATCATCTTGATACAAAACAACCACTTGGCTCGGCGAATTATAAAACGCCCTCAACTCACCGTCTACATAATCCAGCATGATAAACCCATTGCCTGATACTATGGCATCCTTGTGCACCTGCCGTGAGATTGTCTGCAAGTATTGGCTTTCCCAAAATTCATCTAATGAGTTATTAGCATCTTTCGCCGGATTATCCCACCCTTTCAACACCATGCGGTCACAGGTCGTATCAATTACAACCGCACACCAGTTCTGGATGAAGTTGACGGTAGAACGGTCAAACACCTGCTTCAATCTTTCATGAGTGTACATCAAAGGCTGGTCGCCTGCATAATATTTGATTAATTTTCTCGCACCATTAGCTTGTGTTGCAAGTGCGTTATAGGCTAATTTCAAGTCCTTGTTCATAAGTATCTCCTCTGCTCTGCTACTGTATTCAGTTTACTCTCATTTACAAGCGCAGTAAACGCACCTGCAGCAGCATCAGCTATATCATCATGGACACCTTCCGGTACGCCATGCATCTCATTCAAGAATACATCATTCCAACCTGCTTTGACAACCTTTATCATTCCAGATTCTGCAGCAGCTGCAAGCGGCTTCCATGCCACAAGCTTACTCGTCATCTTATTAACACCTTTTGCATCTATCCCTGCTAATCTTTGAGTTCTTGCAACACTATCTCTGCGTGAACCACTCCCCGGCTCAATTTCCCACCTTACAAAATACCTACCTGCAATATCTGTACGTTGTGCGTCAGACTTGACACATTCATCAATCTCTCGGTCCGTTTCTGCTGGCGATAACTGCTTATGAAACATTCTTGTAACATAATAATACCTGCCATCATATACCATTTCTATTCCAGTTGTATAATCAGGGTCTTTATCCTTAGCAGATACCGCAGTAGAAGCCATATCAAAATAACGCACTCGCAATCCTTCAATAGGCATCTCTGGTACTATCTCAAACCAATCAAGATTGAACACCTTACCCGCACTCGGTTTAATCTTCCAGTTACCACCACGAATAGGGTCACCTAACAATCGCATTCGGTCTATATAACTCATGGCTTTCAATGAGGCAATATATCCCGGGTCGCTATCCAATAAAATTTGATTATCATATACCGTGAATGGAATATATGTAACCGTCTTAGGGTCTGAGCCTACTCCAAACTTGTCTACGAGTTCCTGTTTCGTATCAGCCCAATGAATCGTTTCTTCTACTCGTAGGAATGCTCTTGTCTTACCAACCCTACTCATATCAGCATAACCATCAGGCGCAATCCACCAACCAATAAAGTCAGCAAGCCAGCCCGGCTCTGGATTAGCAGTAGCCCTAACATATGACCGGATACCACAAGTTGTTCTATTTCTTGAAAGCATATAGTAAAACTGTTTCTCAGTAAATGTTTCCAATTGGTCAAACATCAACAACGCCAATTGCGAGCCACGCCAATTTTCAAGTGCCTTATCATTCAACAAATAGCCATAAGACAACTTAGCCTTGCCATTAATAAAGTCTGCTTTATTCTCTCTCGGTCTCAACCCTGCATAAGGATAAATTTTCATGGCTTCGTCCCACAAACCACCCGGTCGCTTTACTTCCGGATAAGTGCGCCTAAATATAGCCGATGTAAACCCCTTCCTATTTATGTGACGTAATGGCTCTACTGTCAATGCAAATGATTTTCCTCCACCTGCAGCCCCACCGCCAATAACAATATCAGCAGATGATGACAAAAATAACTCTTGCTTAGGTTGTAAGCGTATCTCCATCTTCTTCTCTGCTATTATCTGGTATATAGATTGTTACTGCGCCTTCTGACTCTATCTTGACTGCATTCTCACCCCTACGCCCATACTCATCAGGGAAACGACGTTCCAACATCCAAGCCGAAGCTTGCCATGTAGCCCTTGACGCTCTATTTATGTTCGATAAATGATATGCCTTAAATTTTGCGTCAGCATGTTTTATAGCCTCTACTAACTCCACCGTAAGTGCATTTGCCCTTGTCTTCTCAATTTCGCCATCCAATATTGCTCTACCAGTTGCAAGCCATTTATAAAAGCCCGATTCACTCACATCAGCCAATTTACAAGCGTCCTGCGCAAAGTTACCATTCTCAATATAAGTAGCCAATTGTTCTATCAACAACTTAGTTAGTCGAGTTGGTCTTTTCACCGTTCAACTCCATAAGTGTAGCCAATGCACCACCAATGCACTTCGGGTTTACATCAGAGAAAATAAATTTGCAGTTTGGCATAAGACGAGCAATGGATAAATAACCACAGCATGGGTCATAGACAAGTTTGTGTTTACCGTTTATGTACTCCAATGTTTCAGTCCGACTGGCAACATTGATTTCTTCATCACGCCAAACAGCCAAGTATCCTGCGAATGTTTCAACTGGCAAGTCTGCTTTTATTGGGATAATCCGGTCAGGCTTCAATGACTGCAATGCCTTCTTATGCCCAATGAGATAAACAGGAATATCGAACTTCCATATCAACTTTCCTAAACCAGTAATGTAATCCTTGAAATTCCCTTCCGTTTTCGTCCGCTCATTGAATTCTTTATAGCCTACGATAAAAGATAATTCGCTATATAAACAATCCGGTTTATCAAAAGAGGGTAAAAGGGCAGAGCTATCAGATAAATCAAATAAAAAGCCAAAATTTCCAGCGTAGGCGGCTTTATCAAGAGGTTCATATGGCTCTTCTTCCAACCAGAAACTGTGGAATGGAATCGGCGGCTTTTTCTTATAAGTTTTCATATTTTCACTTTCACAACCGCGCCACAATAAGGACAAATAAATTCATATTCGTCCTTCTCAATAATACCCTCTAATGGCTGTTCTTTCTTGTCGCCATT
Organism: uncultured Anaerolineaceae bacterium; assembly: GCA_964647425.1. GTDB lineage: Bacteria > Chloroflexota > Anaerolineae > Anaerolineales > Anaerolineaceae > Mesolinea. The sequence continues at coordinate 4,019 of CAZYIJ010000077.1, read as the reverse complement.
CGGAATAGGCACAAATGGAAGTTCAGCCAATTCAGATTCATCCCAACGTGTCACTTCAAATACTCTGTTATCGGCAATTCTATCCAGCCGATTTACTTCATCAGAATTGTCAGAAACAATTACAGGAATAGACTCCAACCCCAACCGGATAGCTGCTGAGTGCCTTGCGTGCCCCTTGATAATTACGCCTTCCTTATCAACGACAATAGGCACATTAAAGCCAATTACAGGAAGCACCTCAACCAATGCTTCAATCGTTGCGTCATTCAATCTCGGATTGCGCCAGTAAGGTTTTATACTTAATGGCGAGCGCATTTCAATCTTGTCAGATAATTTTATACTCAAAGAAACCTCCACATTCCGGACACTCAAAAGAAATCATAGCCTGCGCATTTCTATCACCAAGCTTAGTCTGTTTTTCTTCTTCCTCTTCAATATCAGCAAGCGTGACATCGTCTACCATAGTGCCAACCTTCATGCCCAATCCTAATTCAGATAACTCAACTCCAATCTCGTCAAGCTCATAAGCAAGCTTTACGTTATCCCACTTCGAGAGTTCAGAGATGCGGTTGTCAAGTACCCTATCCCTATCATTTGTTTCGTCATCGTTCTCGGAAACAATTACCGGCAATTCCGTCATTCCAAGTAGAATAGCAGCCTTATATCTTGCGTGACCCTTGACGATGACGCCCTCTTTATCAACAACAATGGGTACGTTAAACCCCACCTTCTTGATAAGTTCAGCAAGTATCTTTGCGGTCTTATCATTGATACGAGCGTTCTTTTCGTACTTATAGATTTCACCAATGCGCCTGATTTCAATCTCCATCATCATCCTCTTCTTCGACGTTCTGCTTTTTCATCTTTTTGGCAACAGCAGCAGTCTGCACCGCCGGAACCCATGACTTGGAATATTCGGCATTTTCGTAAAGTTTGGCATAACCAGAGATATACTTCACCCGAACAAGTTCACCTGCGCCCATGCCTAACTCATTACAGATTTTCTCATCCGACCAACCTTCAACCAAAAGGTTATAAACTACATTAACCATTCCTTCCACTACATGCTGCCCTCTTGCACGATTATGCCTGATGGTACTTGCCATTCTGTCACCCAATGGTTTATCAATTACTACAATTGGGACACAACCATGATTACCTTCCAAAATATCAGAATATCTTTTAGAAACAGTATAACGATGAAAGCCATCTACAATAATATAAACATCTCTATCAACATCATAAAAGGTTACAATCGGTTGCGTATATCCGTCCTGTTTGATTGACTTATAAAGTAAGTCAAGCTCAATTGGCGGTACTATATTCGGATTGTAATCATTGGCTTCGACTTTTTCAATCGGAACCCATTTCACGCTTGATACGGGATTGTGTAAATTTGTGATAATCTCTTGCGGCTTGGGCGTTCCCATTCTTTACTCCTTCATAATCATTCAAAACAAGTTCTGCAACTTGACCACGCGCATAATCGTCAATATTAGGGTACTTATTAAATCTCTTCCTAAACTTTTCCTGATGTTCTGGCGCAATCAATTTATCTAACAAATAATCACGATATTCAACCCAATTACTAAACATCACAGGAAGTTCCTTAGGCACAAACAAATGAAACCCACCAGAATGATAATCAGAAACACCATCAACACGTTCAGACAATTTAGAATAAGTGTCTGGCTCTATCTTATGAAGTTCCTTCAACGCCCAATGCCCAGTTTCATGAATAAGACTTGAAACTCGCATATTTGTCCTACGAACTCCTGCACGATACATATTATCGTAAACATGGTTATAAACAATGTCATTCTCGTAGATATACTTCCAAATATCCTGCGTCTTCCAGTCATACATCGGATACATATTATAACCATGTTTATTAAATGACGCCCATCGAATATCTTTATAAGCAGGAATAGCACGTGCCATAAGCCTTGTCCTAACCCTACTTTCATCTGCACGAATTCCTATCAACGAAAAGTGAGTTTTATAATCGTATATCCAATCGCCAAGCTCGGCAATAATAGAATGAAACCGTTTTGCTTTTAAGTTGCATTGGTGAATAGTATTCGGCTCTTTATCTCTAAGCCACGTTTCACCTTCTCGCCATACATGCAAATAATTATCACTACCTAACGATGTGCTATTTGTAAGGATAAACGGTATTTGAAACCAGTACAATTTTATCTCGGCAACTCTTGTCTGCAAATAACGCATATACTCAATTGTGCCTTCATATTCAGCTTCTTGGTCAAAGAACATTGCATCAATCGGCAATCTACCAACCTTTCTTGCAGCTTCAATAGCAAGTTCCATCATTACCGTAGAGTCCTTACCACCAGATACCGACACACAAATGTTTTGCTCTTCAGAATAAAGCCTATGCATCCTTGCCCTTACTGCATCTAATACATTTATGTTAGTGTAAATTTTCATCTTCAACCTTTAGCTTACGTACCCATTGATTACCCTCAAGCGTCACATCAGCAAGTAAAGCACGATTAATAACTATTGTTTTCTTAACTGGCGCTCCCATAGTCCAATAATAATAATCACCATTAATTAAATAAATAGTAGGCTCATAATTACCATATTTAGCCATAAAGCCATAATGCCGAATAGTCTTCACCATTCTATCAAATTCAAAACTATCATACATATTACGTAACACATACTCATGCGGTGCAGTTTCAGCATAAGTTTTAGCAAATATCCAATTTTGCTTAGCAACTGATTCCAAAAACAATTCTAAATCGTCTTTTATTTCATTCAAAATAATATTCCTTTATTTCCAAATATTCAATTATCTTTTTATAAGCTTCATCTGCAGAATAAGCTATCTGACAATAATAACCTCGCTCTTTCATTGCTTCACCAAACTTTGCTTGCTCTGTTGTAAGCTTATTATAACCATGCTTCATTTCCAGAAACATTCCATGATAACCCTTGCTTGGAATTGGTATCATCACATCCCAAACGCCTGCCTTGACACCTTCTCGCTTCAAATTGACTGCTGTCTTTTTATTACGTAACCCACCATTCGGGATAGCAAATATCACCCATAATTCAGGGTGATATAAAAGCATATTGAATAGGGTAACTTGCTCGGTATGTTCACTCATTTCTATAATTCAACTTCTAAATATTCAAGCTCCTTAACTAAGGTTAGGATTTTCTGTACAGTTTCCCTTTTAGGCGAAAATTCTGGCTCTTTTTCAAGGATTCGGTTGCATAAGGATATAAGAGAACGAATATACCCATCAATACTCGTATTTCCATATTTCTCAGATTTTAGCCTACTAACATTCCAACCTTCATCAATAGCCCGTTCCAACAAGGCAAGGTCTTCTTGGTTATCAGGATTCGTGTTCCTATAAAATGTCCAGTCAAGATACTGGTACTGCTCTCGCAATTCCAGTGTCCATGCTTTGCTGATACGATAATAATCATAAAGCGTACTTGCCGAAACATGTAATACACCTGCAAGATAATTAAGCAGTTGGCTCTTTTCAAAGCCAACTGTTTCAACTAATTCAATGAGATAATCACCTACTTCAAACTGCCGCTCTCGGATATTCTCAAACATGCGGATAAGATTATCTACAATTTCATCACTCAATCGAAATGCCATGCCAAGCCTCCTTGCCGATAACCGAATTATACTATAAATCCCAATGACGATATTCCTTAACTTGAAAATCCCAAGCATCAGAACGAACACCAAGCCTGCAAGCTTCTTCAACCATTGTTTTTATAATACTCTCTAAATATTGTCCGTCTTTTTTTAGAACACTTAAGCCGGTTATTATCCGCTTCCAACTCTGCCTCACGCAATTCCAGCGCGTTCGCTCTTACCCTGAGCAGATGCTCCGCTTTCGTGCGCTGGATGATGTCAGCCTGCCAGTCCGCCAGCATGTCCGCAAGAGCAATGTCCGCACTGGTATTTGTGACCTTCTCGACCCACTCCTCGTAAGTTCGGTTCATTTCTCACGCTCCTTCTTGTAACC
>CAZYIJ010000076.1:0-9585 GCA_964647425.1 uncultured Anaerolineaceae bacterium | reverse complement strand
CCTGAGAGCATTTTCTCGAGGCGTGCCAGGTTGTTCTGGTCGAAACGCTTGTAAGTCTGACCAGGGTCAGGGTCCAATATCACACCACCTCCGAGAGTTTCCGAGGGGGAGGGCAAGCGTAGAATGAAGCGGTCGCCCTTTGAAGCAACAACAGGATGGTCTGTACGCAATTGGATAAAGGCTTGCTGACCTTGTTTCAACCCCTGGCTTCCCAGCAGACGCACACGAGCGGTGGTCTCACTGGCACCCAGGAAAAGCTTGACCTCCAGGTTGTGTTTTACCGGAAATGGACAGTCTTTTAGCAAGCGAAAATGCGCATCGAGCAATTTGGTGGGTTTGTAATCTCCGGGGTGAGCGATCACGTCTCCACGGGCAATATCCTGGTGGTTCAGGTTGACAATATTTACCGCAGCTCTGAAGCCAGGGTCAATTTTTTGCAACTTGTGATGGTGATTTTGCAGTCCCCGTATGCGACCAGACTTGCCTTCCGGAAGATTTACGATTTCATCACCGATTTTCAAACTGCCATCCAAAAGAGTTCCAGTCACAACAGTGCCAAAACCGGTCAGAGTAAAAACACGGTCCACGGGCAGACGCGGTTTGCCCAGGTTTTTGCGACCCGGCATTCCTTTTAAGGTTTGTTGGATTTGATCTAGTAATTCTGGAATGCCGTAGCTAGTTCGGGCGGATACACCGACAATCGGAGCTTCTGCAAGGGATGTATGCTGGACGAGTTCGCGGATGTCCATCTCTACCAACTCAAGCCATTCAGCGTCCTGGACGAGATCTATCTTGGTCAGAACGATTACCCCCCGTTTGATATCCAAAAGATCTAAAATTGCCAGATGTTCCCGGGTTTGGGCTGAAACACCTTCGTCTGCTGCCACAACGAGCAAAACTGCATCAATCCCGCCAATCCCTGCCAGCATGTTGCCGATAAAGTCTCTGTGCCCTGGAACGTCAATGATTCCCACTTCTTCTCCATTAGGAAGGATCATGGAAGCAAAGCCCAATTCGATGGTCATCTCACGGGCTTTTTCTTCCTTTAAACGGTCTGGATGGGTACCGGTTAAGGCGGCGATAAGGGTGGATTTTCCATGATCGACGTGACCGGCAGTGCCAAGTATGTACATGGGTTAAGAGGCTTTTTTATCCGTTAGCGGAGCGATGTTCTGGATAGACTCCTGGAAAGCAAGCAAAACGGTTTGGATGTGCCTGACGGTTTCACGGCTGACAGCGTCCAGATCGTCTCGCATCAAAGTTGTCAGGTCATCCAGTTCCTGAAGCTGTTTAGTCAGTTCAGCAAATTTCTGGGTAGTCTCCCTGGTTTGTTCTTCCTGGGCAAGCATGTAATTGGTCCAACGCTTGACATCATCAGACTTGAAATTCGTCCACTCCTGGCGATAGCGCTCATCGTTAAGACGTTGAAGTTCAGTAATTTCATTGACGCGCCGCTCAAACCGTTGAGAGGCTTCCTCTGAGGTTTGAATTGCCTTGGTGACAGAAAGACGAATTTTTTCAAGAGTTTCGATTTGAGAACCCAAGTTGGCATTAAATTGATCGATTTCCGCAAAACGCTTTTCCCATTCCGCAAAAACCTTGTCTTTTTCAACCAGCGAACTATTGACCCGATCGATGAATTGAGATTGGTTTTCCCGACGATCTTTTTCGTTATTTTGAATTTCGGCAATGCGGGTATCCATGGTGCGGAAGCTGTCACTAAAGCTGTCAAAACGACCGCGAGTTTCTTCAAGGCGTTTGCGAACTGAGGCAACCTCTCCTTGTAGATCGGTGATGCGTTTGGCTTCCTGGCGGCGTCCTTCTTCAAGCAAATTGAGCGAGCGGCGATAGTCCTCATCAAAGCGATTGACATCCTGAATCTTAGCTTTTAGTTCTTCGTTTAGGCGCGCCAAGCGGACATTTTCGGCTTTCACACTGCTGATATCTTTCCGAATTGGGTCAAACATGTCCATCACTGGATACAGCTCAGCGATGGATTTCTTGGCAGAATCCACCTCGATTTTATTTCGTTTTTGAGCTTCGGTGAGATTATTCTCAGCCCTTTCGTTCACATCCCGGATCTGTTTGGTTAGATCGATGTTCAAGCGATCAATGCGATTTTCATACTTATCCATGCTGGCAATCTGGGTGGAATTTTGGTTTATGAGAACCTCGAGTTCTTTGATCTGCTTTCGCAAATTCATATTTTCACCTTCCAAAATGGTGAGGCGATTTTGCAAAGAGGCGAGGTTGGTTTTATCGTTGCGGCGTTCGTTGTCAAGCCATTCAACGCGTTTTTCGATTTGTTCTATGCCGGAATATTCGTCCATTAGATTCCTGTCTTTCGGTTAGTTATTAGAAGAGATTATACACAATTTCAGTTTTGAGTCTTTTGCTCAGTTCAACAAATTCTGGAAGGAAATCAAAAGATCCTGTACTGGAGCTGTGAAAAATTGTGGGAAGATCCCATCCAACACCATGACCAGGATAATCAATACCACTGGAATAATCATCAAGGTTCTTTCTTTTTTATCCTGGTCAACATCCTCAGGTGCTTGTATTACCACTCCCAGCACTTTCAAGACCATGAGGATCATGCCAATAAGCCCAAGGCTAACGAATAATCGGAACGGCATGCTCTCACTGGCAAGAATACTTAAAAGGATGCGATTGGACGGAAAAAGAGAGAATAAAGGCATCCCGATAATATTTAGCAAACTGGCTAATAAGAGGATGCTGCTAAGAGGGTAACGCCAGATCAAGCCTTTCAACTCCGAAAAATTCAGTTGTTCCGAACCGAGTGCTTCACGCAGTAATGAAAGCGTATAACCAAGTGACCAATAAGCGAAGACGCGTGGTAATAAATATTGTGTGAAAAGATTGAGCCAGCCTTGTTGTTGGAAAGCCATAGAGAGAACGATATATCCTGTGCCTGACAGGAATAAATAGCCGAACACTCGGCTCAATTTTTTTTGAAAAACTGACAAAACTCCTGCAGAAACAATGCAAAGCGCACCAATCCACTTGAGAACTAACTTGATCTCCTCGAGATTACGGAGCCAGGCATATTGGTTCAGGAATTTGAGGAAAAAGATGGCAAGGCTGATCTGCATGATGGTCTGGAGAAAACTGATGGTCCAGGGATGACTCTCTTCAGTCAGCATAGGCAGCCAACTGTGAAGAGGGAAAATACCTGCCCAAAGGCTAAATCCGGCAATGACCAACAGAGAACCACGGAGAACGAGAGCTTCGGCTGAAGGAGATGTCTCAATGCCGGTAACCATCCAGCCGCTTAAGAGGATAAGCGGCATGGCAATGGTCTGCATGCTTAAGAAGCGGATGATACCACTTCTGGCAGGCGTGCCTCGCGGAGAGAGCAGTGGAACGCTTACCAGTGCAATCAGTTCGACGACAACCGCCGAATAGAGAAAGGGGGTAATTACTTGCACGGAAGCCCACAAAGCAGTAATGATCAAGGTAAGACTGTTGAACCATCGACCCACATTGAATAAACTGCTCATAACGTTCCATGCGAAACATAGGAAGTAAAGGAATGCAATTATTCCAAGCTGATCAGCAGTAATTTGAGTAGCACGACCAAAAAACACCAGGTTGTCTGTTAGTGTGAAATAGCGACCAAGAACGATGAGAGTCAACCCCTTGGAATAAACCAGGGCAAGTACTGCCAGGACCAAGGGAAAGAGACTGCCCAGGAGAGCAGAGAGTTTTGGAAGCCGTTGGATCGTCACCAATCCAAGACCAAGCAAAACCGGCAACAACAGCCAGATAATCACAGTGTTGTTCACGTAGACTCGCTTTCTGCATTTTTGACGATGAAGAAGGCACCAACGATCGCCAAAAGCAGGTTCACTGCCACCAGTTGAGCTTCCAACAGATAAGAAAATTCGAGCGCTGAATAAAGCAACTCAAACCCGGACAGGAATGTGAGCAAACCGATAACCAAGTAGAAAGGCTCGCGAATCGTTCCCAGCTGCATGAGACCAATCAGGATCAAGCCAAGACTGAGAAAAAGATGATCGCTTGAAATTAATGGAAAGACAGCCTGTTGAAATTGCGGTAAAAAAATCTGCAAGGTCGCTAACAGGAAGATACCAGCCAATCCACGAAATATCTCACCACTAGTCAGTGAAAGGCGAAGGTCAATCGCTTTGATTCCACCAACCCCTAAAAGGGTCAGATAAAGGATCAGAGTTACCATCAGGCCAGTAAATGGTTGGATCAAGGCTAACTGCAGAGACATAATTTTCAGCAATATTGGAAAAAGACAGGCGAACTGCACGACCAGTGCTATCAGGTTCAACGTCCACTGCCGGCGGACAAGGTTAAGCAGGGCAGCCAGAAGAGCGATGTAAATGGGCAAGGATTGGAGAATTGCTGTCATCATAGCCCCGGGAAAAGTAAAAGTATTGATAGCACAAGCAGGAAGACTACCGACCACAAAATGCCGCCATCGCCCTCAAAAATCTGACTGAAGAATGCGACTAATCCGGAGGTCGAATTGTAGAATCGGTTCACTAAACCCGAGACCCATGAAAGGCTGAGAGCTTGACGGAGGAAATTGAATATGATGAGAAAAAGACGAAAAAAAGGAATCTTTCGGGAGAGCACATCAGTTTCCATGCGGAAGCCAAACCGCCAGCCAATCAAAATCCCAATAAGTACTATTGCGAGACTTGCCAGGCTGCCCCTGAGGTTGCCAACAGTGAGCACGGATGGCCAACCGATCAGCCCCAATACCAAAATGGTCTGAATAAGGCTTACCAAGCCGAGAGGAAATGTGATGCGCGCATACTTTTCAAGCCCTGTAATCGTGCTATCTGCCCCAATTATGTAACGCACATAGCCGAGCACAAGAAAGGCGTGAGTGAGTATCATAATCACCGAAGTTAAATTGAATGTGTCTGGAAGGAGCCCTTCCCAGCCGGATGCTGCCTGGGTGTAAGGCAAGCCAATAAAACCAAGCAAGCCTAATAAAGGCAAAAATCGGATCCGTCGGATTGGTGGGTTGAACAAAAAAAGTAAACTTCCTGAAAGCAAGAGCCCCAAGCCCCAGACCCTGCTGGCTTCCGAGTGTCCATTCAAAGCGCTCTGGATTGCGAAAGCCGAAAAGGCAACCATCCAATATAAACGACCTTCAAAGTTAGTCTTGCGGGTGAGCCACATCAGCGAGGAGTAAAAGGCAGCGATCAAGGTGAAAACTTGGACAACGTTAAGCAAATTCTGGTTGAAAACCAAAAGTCCTGCTGGCAAATGGGCGATAAGCACCAAGGCAGAGGCTGCTGGAGTAAGACGAAATAGGGTCCCAGCTCCCCAGCGCAATTCAGGTGAGTCCAGGATGGGCAAATTTAATGGGAAAACGCCAAGGCGTAAACCGGCAGCGATCAAGAAGAACAAACTTGCGTTGGGCTGCATGATATCGAAGCCAGCGAAAGCCTGCCCCTGCCAGGCGATGGAAGTGGCGGTGATGAGCATGAAAGTGCTAAAAATTCGAATGGTAAAAAGGCTAACGATTTTTGAGCCCAATTCAGCGGCTTTCGACAACCTCAATAATATGAACAACTCAACCAGATCGGTGATCATCCAGGCTATTGCCATCGTGAGAGGGTTGGCAGCCAAAATGGCGATAAGATTCAAGGCGGTAATTGAGAGTGTCTGAGACCAGGAGTAAGGGGTGATGCCTGGCTCAGCACGAGTAGTATCGGTCAGAAGTGCCGCAACGCATATACTTAAGACGGCAACCATGTAAGGCCAGTTGATATAATCGACAACTAAACCAAGCGATTCTTCAAATTTTGTTCCTGGAAACCACTTTAACAGTTCAAGCTCAGATGGCAGGTAAAGACGCATTACGAAAGAGGCTATCCATGCCATAAGCGCGGTAGTCATAGCAATCACCCAGGAGCGGGCTGTGTTGGTTCGATAGGAATGCGCAATCACTAAGATCAGAGACCCAAGAAACAACAAGCCTGGGATAGCAAAAAGGATCATTAATTACCGACCTGTATTAGAGGACTTCTCCACTTAATCGGTGCAAGAATCTTCCTTGCCCTGGTTTGCCAAACCATTTTCCATCATTCACAAGTATTTTTCCGCGCTGCATAACGATTGTTGGCATCCCTTTAAAGTTCCAACCTTCATAAAGGTTATAGTCGGTGCGGTGCTGGGCGACCTCCACACCGTATTTGATGGTCAAATCAGGATCCCAAATGGCGATGTCTGCGTCTGAGCCAGGTTTTAAGCAGCCTTTCTGAGGGTAGAGTCCGAAAATTTTGGCAGGGTTGGTAGAGGTGAGAGCGACAAAACGCTCCGGACTGATGCGACCAGTGGCGACGCCGTGCGTCCAGAACAGCGGTAAACGATCACCCACACCTGGCAAGCCATTGGGGATCAGGGTGAAATTGTCTTTTCCTAATTCTTTGCCTGGAATGGCAACTTTTTTTCCTTCATAGTCAATGGCTTTTTGACCATTGTAGAAAAAGGGGCAATGATCCGTAGCCAGCACCCGAATGGTTCCATCTTCCAAACCTTGCCAGAGCCCGATGTTATCGTTTTTGGAGCGCATGGGAGGAGAACAAATCCATTTTGCTCCATCCGGCTGCTGCAGATTTTCTTCTGTAAAGAACAGGTATTGAGGGCAAGTTTCACCCATGGCATAAATGCCTTTTGAGCGAGCATATTTTAATTGGTCAACCTCGCCAGCCATATTCATGTGAACCAAGTAGACAGGAGCATCCGCTTGCGCTGCCAGAGCAAACGCCCGCAGACTGGCTTCAACCGCTCCCCAACCAGGACGAGTTAACGCGTGCCAAATTGGTTCAGTGTGCCCTGCTTGAAGAGCTTCTTTGATCAACACTTCAATCACATCGCCATTTTCTGCGTGAACCATGGTCAAAATATCACTCTGACCAGCAATTCGCATGGCTTTAAAGACATCACCGTCATTGATCCTAAGGCGATTGTTGTAAGCTGTGAAAACTTTGATCGTACTTATTCCAAGCTCTCGCAAGCCGGGGATCTGTTCAGCAACCTGATCATCAAAACGGGTGATATTCATGTGCGAGCTGTAGTCAATGCTTGTTGTACTGTCCGCGAAACGGCGGTGAGCCTGCACGCTTTCTTCAAGGCTGCCCGGACCATGTGAAACAAAGTCAATTACTGTGGTTGTGCCACCAAATGCAGCAGCTTTGCCACCGGTGTAATAATCATCCGAAGAAACTGTACCTGCCATTTCAAGATTCAGGTGAACATGAGGGTCGACACCACCGGGTAAAACAAGCTTACCTGCCGCATCAATGACTTCGGCGTCATCAACATCAATTGACTCTGCAATTTGAATAATTAATTCATCTTCGATGAGAATATCACTCTTAAAACTGGTTTCAGCTGTTACCAGTGTACCGTTTTTGATTGTGGTTTTCATAGTTGATGCCTTTCTTATGAATCTGACCTGGTAAAACCACTCAAAAGTGCCAGGAGCGCCGGGTCAAGCGGAATCTCAGGAAGATCATCTGCCTGGTATTCTTCGCTTTTTAGCGCTCTTTCTCGCAGTGCCTGCCACAATATTGGTCTTTCTTCATCGTGAACAGGCAGGTCGTTCAGGCTTTCTGCAGTTTTAATGCGCTGACCGGTTGTATAGAAGAATGTTACGCGTTTCCAGTTTTGGGCAGGAATTGGATTTTTCAGTTCCTGAAGTGGACCAAGTTGTATTTTGAAATATTCTTCTTTTGCCCGAGGATGGTCTGCTTGATCTTGCATCAATTCTGACCTGGTAGTCAGTTCGTGACCAAGAATGGGCGCTACCCAACGAATTTGGGCCCGCTCGTCTTTTGGAAAAGCTGCAGTCTGATAGAACGCAAGGTAATCTACGGCAATGATCTTAGGTGCGGATTTGAGCGGAATCCGATACCAACCCAGCAAGCGGGCAATATCAAGATCCCGCGTCGATGGGATCACTGCCACCATTACCAGGCTGGTATCAGAAATTGATGCCGATAGATTCAAATGGACTCCTTTAGAGCTGAACGGCAGCTTTGTGGTTAAATTCCTCGATCAAGCTGTCGATTTTCGGTCCGAGAGATTGGATTTCAGTCCAGTATTCCGGATCGTACCATTGTGCCATGATCTCTTCGTATGTGCGACCTTGCTGTTCAACCCAGGTGTAATACTTGAGGTTGTGAATGCGCTTACGTTCGCGGTATCCAAGCTCCTGCATGTAATCGATTGCCTGTCCCTTGAGATAGCGGGCATCATCAGCAATGGCGTTCTCGCGGGTATACTCTCCGAATTCCTCATGCATTTCTTTCAAACGGCTATCATACAACTCCATTGAATCGGTCAGAACTGTCAGGACAACATCGTTGCTGGTAAGTTCGTTGTATTTGGCAAACTTGATGGAGGAGAGCAGGTTGGAAATGCTGGAGAATCCAAGCAGGTCGAGATTTTTGACAATTTCCTCGTCTACACCGGAAGCTACCAGGTAGTCTTTGCCAGTTTCTTCATTGAAGAGACGAGCCAGGTTTACGACAGCATTATCATCGATGGCAGTGACAAAATCAGTATTTCTAACGTTATGTATCCACGGAACATGCTTGTCGCCGATGCCTTCGATGCGGTGGGCACCAAACCCATTTTCGAGTAGGGTGGGGCATTGCTGAGCTTCACTGGCGACAATTTTGGTGTGGGGGAAGATTTGTTTAAGGTAATCACCCGCTGCAAGGGTGCCAGCAGAACCAGTAGCAGAAACATAGCCAGCCAGGCGATCTTTGGGACCCAAAACTTTATGAGCCGTCAGTTCAAGAGCATCGCCAGTAAGAATGTAATGCCAGAGATAATTGCCAAATTCATCGAATTGGTTGAAGATCATCAGATCCTCACCACTTCGGCGAAGTTCCCAGCACTTATCAAAGATCTCTTTAACGTTCGATTCTGTTCCAGGGGTTGCTATAACTTCATCGGCAACGTTTCTAAGCCAATCGAAGCGTTCTTTGCTCATACCTTCAGGCAAGATTGCGACCGACTTGCAGCCCAGAAGGTAGGAATCGTAAGCACCGCCACGACAATAGTTGCCAGTTGAAGGCCAAACTGCTTTCTGAGTAGTGGGGTCAAATTGACCGGTAACCAAGCGAGGAACCAGGCAGCCAAAAGCTGCACCGACCTTGTGGACACCACAAGGGAACCACTTGCCTACCAAGGCGACGATACGGGCGTCTACTCCGGTTAAAGACTTGGGGAATTCAATATAATTTACATCTCCAAAACCGCCACCGAAAGCGACAGGTTCATTTTTCCAACTGATGCGATACAGATTCAGAGGATGTAAATCCCAAAGACCGAGATCTTTCAGTCGCTCCAGGATATCCGCTGGAATCAGGCTGGGGTCTTTTTGTTGCGCCAGGGTAGGGATGATGAATTTCTTTTCCCGAACTCGTTGAAGGGTGTGCTCGAGACGGTCAGGCAAAATGGTTAGGTCAATTTTATTCATGTGAATTCCTTCTAAAATTATTGTTTATAGTCAAGGCGGGCAGGGTCAAAAGGTTCTTTTGGACCCTCCGCGACAATGTAAAG
>CAZYIJ010000075.1:0-9612 GCA_964647425.1 uncultured Anaerolineaceae bacterium | reverse complement strand
CCACCCTGGCTTGATCTCGAGTCAATCGTCTCATATGTATTGAACCCATTCAATCGCTTGATAAAAGTTGGCTGACGCCGTAAAATAAACCCTACAAAATTCAACCAGGAGATTATTTTGATTACAAAAGAACAAGTACTTAATGCCCTCACCACTGTCATGGATCCGGATTTACATCTTGACCTGGTGAGTTTGAATATGATTAAAGATGTTGAAATTAATGGTGAGAAAGTAAGTTTCTCAATCGAATTAACCACCCCCAGCTGTCCATTAAAAGGCAAAATTGAAGCAGACGCCCGCAAAGCAGTTTTGACGTTGACTGAAGCCAATGAAGTGGTAATTAACATGACTGCCAAGGTCAAACAGCCAAAAGCAGTGGACCTTTCCGGGAACTGCTTCAAACATGTTATTGCAGTTGGTTCCGGTAAAGGCGGCGTTGGTAAGAGCACGGCTTCCCTTAATATCGCACTTGCGCTTGTTAGAGACGGTGCAAAAGTAGGCTTGTTGGATGCAGATATTTACGGGCCAAATATCCCCCGAATGCTCGGCATTGACAGCCTTCCTCCAACTCTTGAAGGACAAAAAGTCAAGCCTGCCGACGCCTTCGGACTAAAGGTCGTTTCCATCGGTTTTCTCGTCCAGGCAGGGCAACCGCTTATTTGGCGTGGACCAATGCTGCATTCTGCCATTCAACAATTTATTACCGACTTTGATTGGGGCGATCTTGATTACCTGGTCGTCGATCTTCCACCAGGAACCGGCGACGTTCAATTGTCTCTGGCACAATCACTACCTATCAGCGGAGCGATTATCGTGACAACCCCTCAACAGGTAGCTGTCGATGACGCTTATCGCGCTGTAAATATGTTTGAAAAACTGGAAACCCCATTGTTCGGCATCGTTGAAAATATGTCTTACCTCGAAATGCCTGATGGCAGCCATCAATATATTTTTGGTGAGAATGGTGGTGAACGCCTGGCAACAATGGTTAGCGCACGCTTTTTGGGCAGGATCCCGCTTGATCCGAAAATTGGAATTGGTGGAGACATCGGCAGCCCGGTAGTTTTACAAGAACCGCTAACTCCAGCTGGTGAAGCACTGATTTCGATTGCCCGGAACATAGCCGCAGAAGCGAGCAAAGAGGCTTTCCGGAAGAATCAAGCTGGATGATATAATTATAGATTATGCCTGAACAAAAACTCGTACGAGTTCAATTTAAGCCTGTCGGCAAGTCTTATCATTTCCTGGTACCTGATGATATGGATGTGCAACTGGGCGAGTATGTTATTGTAAACACCGCCCGCGGAAAACAGATCGGAAAAGTGACCAGTTCTGAGGTAAGAACACCAGAACACGATCAGGATATTCAAAGCGTGGAACGCAAGGCGACCCCGCCTGACCTGATCCTCAGGGATATGATCAAAGAAAAAGAAGCCGAAGCCGTTGATAAAGCTTACGAGTTTCTGGATAGACCTGAATATGAAGGGGTTAAAGTATTGGATGCAGAATACTCTTTTGATTCTGCGCGGCTTACTCTATTTTTAACCTACGACGAAGTTCCCAACTTTAATATGCGCACTTTTATTCGGGAAGCTGCTCCAATGTATCCTGACACCCGCCTGGAAATTCGCCAGGTCGGACCCAGAGACATGGCCAAAGAAGTGGCAGGATTGGGTGCCTGCGGCATCGAAAAGCGCTGTTGCTCACGATTCCTGACTGAATTCAGTTCGATTTCTATCCGCATGGCAAAGTCTCAAAACGTTTCTCTGACACCTTCCGAAATCACCGGAATTTGCGGACGCCTGCGCTGTTGTTTATCTTATGAGCATGAGATGTACGAAGAAGCACGTAAGCTGCTCCCAAAGGTAAAAAAGACCATCCAAACCCCATTAGGTGAAGGCAAGGTCACGCAGGTGCTCCCAATGACCGATTCAGTGATGGTCTACATCCCTGAGGTTGGTTTGCGCGAGATAAAACGCTCTGAACTGGAATCAGGAAAGATGGAAGAGAAGAAACCGGTTGTGCAGCCGGTTGAATATGAAGAGTCGTCTTCAAGTGACTACGTGGAAATGGTACGTATTGACAATGTTGGTCGTCCAGCCAAAACTGATGATCGCACTACCGGCAATAATCGAAATAAGTCACGATCGAACAAGAATCGTTCTTCTCATGATAAAGCAAATTCTCAATCATCTGCAAGGTTTGATGGAGGCGAGGCAGGGAAAGATACACCCCAGACGCAAAAGAATAGCAGCAATCGCCGCTCAAATTCAAGACGCAGCCGAAAAGGTCCAAGACCGAACAAAAGATCGAACGAATATGTCAGTAAAAACGATCAATCCGGATAAATTCGACGAATGGCAGGAGCCGATGAAGATTCTGGTCATCCTGGCTCATCCGGATGACCCGGAATTTTTTATGGGCGCAACCATCGCTATGTGGAGCAGGATGGGGCACACAATCAGTTACCTTCTGCTGACCAAAGGTGAGCGCGGTCTCAGCGAACAGTATCCTGATGGCGAAGAGTTAAAAGAAATTCGTAAGGTTGAGCAACGTAACGCTGCCGATGTTTTGGGCGTGGACCAGGTTGATTTTCTCGATCACCCGGATGGCTTTTTGGAAGTTAATTATGAAAATAAACGCCAATTGGTGGCAGAAATTCGAAAGCGTCAACCGGACATCGTGGTTAGCAGCGACCCTCAGACCTTTTTTCACACACATTACATCAACCATCCCGATCACCGCGCGGCTGGTTTATTGACTATTGAAGCGGTGTTCCCAGCGGCAGGCAACCCGGGTTTTTTCCCGGATCAAATTGAGCAAGGTCTACAACCCACCCACATCCGTGAGTTATGGCTGAGCCTGACCGTGGACCCTAACATTAATCTGGATGTTTCCGATTATTGGGATATCCGCCTGGAAGCGCTCAAAAAACATGTCTCGCAGATCGGAGATCCAGCTCTTTTTGTACAAAAATGGAATGAACGCCGGCAGGAGTCATTTGAGAACGAAAGCGGTTACTCTGAACATTTCAGACGTGTGATCCTGAGAGTGTGATGAACCTGATCGAACTTGCAGAACGTCATTTTCTCCAAACCCAGGCCGATCGCAGGTATTTGCACCGTTTCCCTGAACTTGCATTCAGTGAATTTAAAACTGCTGAATTTGTCAGTGAAAGATTAAGTGAGCTTGGATTTACAATAAAGACCGGATTCGGTGGAACGGGATTGGTGGCCAGTTATGACACGGGCAAAACAGGACCCGCTTTTTATCTTCGTTTTGACATGGATGCCTTGCCAATAAGGGAAGAGAACGACCTTGAGTATTGTTCTCAGGAACCAGGGAAAATGCATGCTTGCGGTCATGATGGCCACGTCGCAATCGGTCTCACAATTGGTTGGATGATCAGTCAGATTCAAGAGCAGCTGCGCGGTTCTTTTCACCTGCTGTTCCAACCCGCTGAAGAGATCGGAGAGGGAGCAGTCAAGATGCTGGCGGACGGTGTTTTTAACAAGATCAAACCTGATTATCTTTTGGGCGTACATCTCTGGAATGAAAAACCTCTTGGTTGGCTAGGGATTACCGCAGGACCTATGATGGCTGCTTCAGGCACGTTCAAGATCAACGTTGTTGGCAAGGGCGGTCATGGCGGGCAACCACATACCTCGATAGATCCAATCGTTACTTCTGCTCAGATAATCGATCAAATCCAGACGATTATTTCCCGCAATCTTGATCCACTCGATTCAGCAGTTTGCACTGTTTGCTCTCTCCATGGCGGCAGCAGTTTTAATATCACCCCGTCAAAAGTTGAGCTAACCGGTACGACCCGCTATTTCACAGAGGAGACCTATTCGATCTTGCAACAGAGATTAACTGAAATATGTGAGCACACTGGTAAAGCGATGAACTGCCAGGTTGATCTCGACCTCGAACCGTTAGTCAGTGCAACGTGTAACGATCCTGCGGTCGCAAATGTCGTCAAAGAGGCTGCTCTAAAACTGGGTGGACATTACAAGATTGATTCAACCTATAAAACCATGCTTTCTGAAGATGTTGGTGCGTTCTTGGAGCAAGTGCCTGGTTGTTTTGTTTTGATTGGGGCAGGGGAACAACCTGATGGCAGCAGCTATCCGCATCACCATCCCCGGTTCAATTTTGACGAGCGTGCGATGTCTTTGGCAGCAGCATTATTACTGCAATCCTGCCTTGAGCTGGCCGAGAAAAATTAACCGATGACCGAAGAATCCGAAAAACTACCAATCTCTACCCATCTGGAGGAATTGAGACAGACTCTGCTCTGGTCTCTGATTGGACTTGTGGTAGGGGTGATCGTAGCAGCATTTTTTGTCAGCCCGATCCTCGATTTTTTGACAGAACCGATCGGGGGGTTACAAAACCTGTATGCAATTGAAGTAACTGAGACCATGTCGGTCTATATGCGGATCGCCTTGTTGGGTGGGTTGATCATCGCTTTACCCTGGATCGTTTATCAATTACTGCATTTTGTTGGAAAAGGATTGAAGCAAAAGGAACAAAAAGCAATTTACATGACGCTTCCGTTTATGGTAGCGCTCTTCCTGGCTGGCGTTGCTTTTGCGTATTACATCATGCTGCCAACATCGCTGGCATTTTTCCGGGAAGTTTTGGATGTCACGACCAGCATTCGGCTGAAATCCTACACCAGTTTCACAACAAACCTTCTGTTTTGGATCGGAATCAGTTTTCAAACCCCGTTGGTGTTTTTTGTTCTGACAAAAGTTGACATCGTTAATCCAAAAATGTTGCTTAAAGGTTGGCGTGTGGCGATTATAATTATCGCAGTCATGGCTGCGGTCATTACCCCTACAGGTGACCCAGTCAATATGCTGATTTTCATGTTGCCGCTTTTTGTATTATATTTGTTAAGCATTTTACTCTCCGCTGTGGCTAATAAGCCTGCAAATGCGGAAAAATAAGGAGTTACTATGGGTACTGTACATTTACCAGAGATTCTGTTGATTGTGGTCGTCCTTCTTCTGATTTTTGGAGTTGGTAGAATTTCGAAAATTGGCGGTGAACTTGGTTCAGGCATTAAGGCTTTCAAAGATGGCTTGAATGGCAAGCAAGTAACAGACAGTCCAGAAGATGAAAATCAAGAAGGCGATGAAAACCCTCAAGGTTAGCCGATGGAATTTCTGAACTTAGGCTGGACAGAAATAGCCTTGATTTTAATATTGGCTTTCATAGTCCTCGGTCCAGGACAAATGGTGAAGACCGGACGTGATCTGGGCAATTGGATAAGAAAGATGAGCCGCGATCAACTTTTTCGGGATGTTATCCAGACAACCGATGAAATTCGCCGTTATCCCCGCAAGATTTTTGATGAAAGTTTGCTGGATTTACCGCCGCATATCAAACAACAGGAACAAGAAGGGTCCGACCTAGAATTACAGTCAGACGCATCCTCTACCCAACTAGAAAAAAATCTGCCAGGGTCTCCTTCGTCAACTGATCCCGATCTTCCGTAAATTAAACAGCATAGTCTCAAATGCGCTATCCAGATCCTGGGCAGGTTTATCCTGGCTGGCTGGTTGAAAGCTTTCATAAATTGCCAATAATTGACTCTTGGTGAAGGAATGCGCAATCTCGAAGATAATCAAAGGGCTGACCATTAGCTCCGGGAGCCTGCGCATGAACTGCTGCTTAACCAAGGTCGGTAATTTTGCATGGCGAATTAATCTTTCAACCCGTTCTAACGGTGTGCTTTCAAAGCGCTCAATGTTTCCGCCTTGCAGAATTATCTTTAGCATAGAGGAGTTAGGACAGTCAATTGCTTTTATGCTCAGGATTTTCTGGTCATTATTGTAGGTATGCTCAACTGATATTGCCTCACCATCTAATATTCCTAGCACATTAGTGGATTCGCTGACATTGCTGATGTCAAATTGCCAGGTTCTTTTTCCCGGTAATAACTCTGCATATTCACCTCTGGAAGCCTCTTTCGTGAGATGCAGTGAACCCTGCTGATAGGACTGGGTGATTAAGGTGTGACAGAAAACCCCATCAAGGTAAGCCTGTCCTTCGCCGCTATCCTCGTATAAATCAAACTCACCTTCCTTGCCTGCAAAGACCTTGATTTTGTGGTTCAAAGTCAAGTCGACACCATTCTCAACGGGATCATTGCTGAGGGGAATAATCGCTCCATCAGGAACAAAAACCGGGAGATCGCTTTGATCACAGTATAAGCTGTGCCAAAGGTTGCCTTCAAAAGCTTCGTTAGTGAAAAAGTTGGTCCACTTGCCTTCCGGAAGCCAAACAGTCTTTCGTGTCAAACCGGTCATAGCATCAGTTGGGCTGGTGACAGGCGCAACCAACATGCTTTGACCAAAGGTGTATTGACCAGGGCAGGCATAGGCTTCTTCCCGATCAGACCAGGAATAGTACATAGGCAGCACCAATGGCTCGCCAGTCCGAACGTTTCGTTCGTTGGCGGTATAGATAAATGGGATCAGTTTGTGCCTGAACTGCATCGCAAAGCGAGCGTGCTGGAAAATATCCAAACCACAACTCCATGGCAGACGGTCAATAAATTCATTGTTGGTTGAATGCAGCCTGAAGATTGGGCTGAAAACGCCAAATTGAACCCAGCGCAGATAAAGTTCGGGATCTTCCACTCCTTCGCAGTGCCCACCGATATCATGGCTCCACCAACCATAAGCGACATTTGACGCGGTTGCAGTCATTTCTGGTTGGAACTCCAGGGAAGCCCAGTCCACTACCGTGTCACCGGAAAATCCGATAGGATAGCGCTGTCCACCCAACCCAGGCCAGCGAGAGAAGATAAATGGGCGCTTATCGGCTGTTTTGCCCTGATCGTAGTAATGGAGGTGGTTGAGCCAGAAAAGAGGGTCCAACCCGGCGATTTTCGAGCGGCTGCCTTGCTGCCAATCCAGCCACCAAAAATCTACTCCTTGCTCTTCCAGAGGATAGTGAAGCACTTCAAAATATGCCTGGGCGAATTGCCGATTGACAATGTCGAAGGGGATAGGTTGCCCAGAAGCCGGATCGACTCCCATGCGCGTAGCCATAGCAGGGTATTGGTCTTCGTGGTTGTGAATACCTTCGGCAGGGTGGAGGTTGAGGGCAGTCCTGAGATTTCTTTTGTTAAGATCCGAAATGAACCCTTCAGGATCAGGAAAAAGATCCCGATTCCAGGAATACCCGGTCCACCCGGATGAGGCATTATTGGTTTTGGTCTTGTGCCAATCCATATCGACAATGCAGACGGATAGAGGAACCTGTTTTGCTTGGAATTCGTCCATCAGTTCGATTAACTCATCGGAAGAGTAAGCCCAATAACGGCTCCACCAGTTCCCTAAAGCCCAGCGGGGCAGAAGATTGGGTTTGCCTGAAATACGTTGGTGGTCCTGGATCGCCGCAAGATAATCTTGCGCGTAGCCATAAAAGTAGAGATCTTGGTAAGCTATAGATTTTTCTCTTGGTGCCGGCCAAAAGTCTTCATCAAGCACCAGAGTTTTACTGTCATCTACTATTGACCAGCCAGAGCGTGAGACAAGCCCATCTCCAAGTGGGACGGGTCCGCGGGTGCTGTCAAGCGTACGGATAGTTCCACCCAGGTTGCTGTGATCCAAATCGCCATAACGCCAGTGCCGACCACTCTTCTTTAACTCGATCCATAGATCCCGCCAATGAAAGCGGTTGTTTTCGTAGAAATGCAGCACTAGTTCATCCGTTTCAATCGTAAGCCACTTATCTGAGCGCTGCACTGTGAAGTGTGGTACTGGTTGATGGCGATACCAATATGTCAGGCTAGGCCTGTCATCGAAAAGACCTTCAGGGTCAAACTCCATCCGAATCAAACGGTTGGTTAGTATCGTGAAGCGAGCCTGCCCTGATACAAAAATTGCTTCAGGGGAGGCGACTGGTGTTAACTTAGGAGTGATTTGGCTCATGGCTGTTCCTCTTTAGACGATTGATATTAGAATTTTACCGGAACATCAGGAATGCGATGCATTTATTCCGAATCTGTTAATTGTTCACCTATTCATAGAATTTCGGATAAAATCAGTCAAAACTCTATAAGGGAAGGTTATGGAAAACACAACGCAACAAATTCCCAAAAAACAACCCAGCAAAATCAAAAATTTATTAGCTTTAGCAACCGGTTACTTTGTTGATCAGGGCGAAGCGCAAGCAATGTCGATCTTCAGCCCGGTATTACGCCAGATGTGGAACCTCAGTGTCGGTAATTTATCCTGGATCACGTTTGTCCGTAGTCTGCTCCAGTCGCTGAGCTCCCCTTTTTGGGGCTATATGGCCGATCGCTATTCCCGTAAAAAAGTGCTGTTTTGGGGTACTGGTTTTTGGGGCATCTGGACAATCATGGTGGGTCTGACTCAAAGTTTCAGTCAATTGCTCCTCGTACGGGTGATTTCAGGAATTGGATTGGGCTGCCTCATGCCGGCTACTTTTTCGATTATGGCTGACACCTTTGCTCCCAAGGTGCGCGGGCGCATGCTTGGCTACCTGGAAGGGGTAGGAATCCTGGGAATCATTGTTTTTACCTTGGGATTGGGCAGGCTTGCTACTCCTGAGCTTTGGCGCTGGGGGTTCATCATTCTTGGAATTGCCAGCATATTTTCTGGAATCATCATTCTGATTTTCGTCCATGAGCCGGTGCGAGGGTCATCTGAACCTGAAATGAAGGATCAACTTACCTACGAGCAGGCTGAAAGGTATAAGGTTGAATTTGAAGACCTGAAGAGAGTATTACGCATTCCTACCATCCGGGTTGCTATCTTGCAGGGTCTGGCAGGCTCGATGCCGTGGGTGATCTTAGGTGCTTTTTTGATCCTTTGGTTGGTGGAAGAACGGGGGCTGTCAACCCAGGAAGCGCCGCTTGTTTTTGGCATTATGTTGATTGGTACAGCGATCAGCAATGTTCTGGGCGGATATCTTGGTGACTGGGCTAATCAAAAAAATCCCAAATATGGGCGAACAATTATTGGTCAGCTTTCTGTCATTTTTGGCATTCCCTTGACGATCATTTTGATCACTTCAACTAAAGATTGGAATATTGCCCAGTTGACTGCTTTCTGTTTCTTTATCGGATTGCTGATCAGTTGGCCTGGTAAAGGTGCAAAAGAACCTATGATGGCTGCTGTTGCGCCACCAGAGCTTCGAGCAACTGCATTTTCGATGACGACCTTCGTTGAAAATGGATTTGCTGCGATAATTGCCTTGATCTTCGGTTTGATTGCCGACCGGATCGACTTGCCTACAGCCATTTTCTGGACCGTCCCGATCCCTTGGATTATTTGCGCGATCCTCTTCTCGGGCTTTTACTTTACTTACCCTAATGATCATGAAAAACTTCACGACCTCTTGCAGAAGCGCGCCAGGGAATTAGGCATTAACCACAACGGCGAATTCAACGGAAGTGGTAATAGAGTTCAATCATCCGAGGTGGATCAGCAAAACTAAATCAGTGGCAGCAATTGATTGAAAAGACACTGATATTTAAGATAAAAGAAACTCCTCATACGAGGAGTTTCTTTTTAGCGGGAGCGACGGGATTTGAACCCGCGGTCTCGGCCTTGACAGGGCCGC
>CAZYIJ010000074.1:0-9769 GCA_964647425.1 uncultured Anaerolineaceae bacterium | reverse complement strand
GAAGAAGCTGAGGGTTTCCGGGATCAACACTTTCTCTTCTTTATAGATCATGTCGATCACTTTGCGGGAAACTTGATTGAATCGGCTTTCCAGGGTGACTCCCAGCGGTTTCTCCTCGTCCAAGAGGGCAAGAAAGCTTTTAATATCTTCCCGGATCTCGTTATCGACACCCCACATCACCTGCATTTGACCTGAAAATCCATGTCTTTCGAGGATGGGGAAAATCATGTTTTCCTTTTTGTCATAATGCCTGGTAACCATGCTCAAATTTTTCATGTTTTGGCGAAGCTGATCAAGCACTTCGGTTTCTCCGGCAGCATATCGGAGCACAAATCCTTCCAAGGATTCAATCGTGCGCGCAATCAGTTCATTTTCAGTTCTGAAATCGAACAGGGGATGACCCGGTCGGTTTTCAGGTGCTGGCTCTGTTTCGAGTCCATCCTGAAATACAGCCACGTGCAGATCACACAGCTTTTGTACTTCAGTAACGGGCAGACCCTCCGCAATAACTTCCCGCTCTGCGGTGGCAATGTCCTGTGCGCTGGCTCCAGCGATGATGTGACCATATTCAGCCTGTAACTCTTCGACCGTCCTGCCCTCATGCAGCAAGCGGATAATTTTCTTGATAGCGTCTTTGCGCTTTGTGGCGTTATCTAAAAATTCACTCATAATTCTCCTTCGTAATTACCTCAGAATCTCTATCTGAGTAGTTTTTTTGTGTGAGATAAGTTTACTATATTCAATGGGATTGTTTTCAAAATGATATCTGAATTTTATACTGGTCGAGGCTATTGAAACAATCTCAATCTTAGACGAGGTAAAATGGGGCACAATTTGGCAGGCGTTCTAGATGTTCGAATAAGTCTCTTGACTTTTAGCAAATGGCTGAAGAGCTTATCGATTATGAGCAGCTCTTTTTAATTTCGAACCGGTTAGTTATATTTTCTATTGTTATTCTAATAAAACAGGCGTATATTAATACCATCTCTTATTTCAAAGAGATCTCGGAGAAACTATGAATCCCAATCAATACGTCTTTTTGATTGCTTTGGCAATCGTTTTTGTTCTAATCCTGCTTACTGGAATCCGTTTTATTCCCAATAACCGCATTGGTATTGTCGAAAAACGGTTCGGACGAAAGTCGGTAAAAGGAAACTTTATCGCCTTACACGGTGAAGCAGGGTATCAACCCGATGTCTTGCGCGGTGGACTTCACTACCTTATGCCGATTCAGTATCGCGTTCACGTGGTGCCGTTGGTGACCATTCCCCAGGGCAAAATCGGGTACGTTTTTGCCCGCGATGGTCAGCCGCTTTCGGCAATGCAGGTTTTAGCCAGCAATACAACTGCGAATAATTTCCAGGATGTGACTGACTTTCTAACTAACGGCGGTCAGCGTGGACCGCAGCGTCAGATACTGCGTGAAGGTACATATGCCATCAATCTTGCCCAATTTGTGGTCATCACGGAGGAAAGGGTTCACTTCCTTTCATTGAGCAAGGACGACCAGTCAGCAATTGAATCGATGACAGCTGTCCTCAGTAATCGTAAGGGCTTTACACCGGTGGTCATCAAAGATTCCGATGACTTAATTGGCATTGTCACTATTCATGATGGCTTTTCCCTGCCATCAGGAGAAATCATTGCCCCTCTTGTTGGTCAAGACCAAAACAATGAATTGACTTATCACAATAACTTTCAGATGCCTGATCGTTTCATTGCCGCCAATGGTTTGCGCGGACGTCAGCTGCAGGTTCTGGTTGAAGGCACCTATTATCTCAACCGCTTGTTTGCTACCGTGGAGCTGATTCCAAAAACTATCATTGAGGTAGGCTTTGTCGGTGTAGTTGTTTCATATACCGGTAGTGTTAGTGAGGACCTTTCTGGAACAGAATATCGCCATGGTGAACTGGTAAGCGTTGGCAGCCGGGGTGTCTGGAATGTCCCTTTGCTGCCAGGCAAGTATGCTTTTAACACCTACGCCGGTAAAGTGGTTGCCGTTCCCACGACCAATATTATCTTGAAGTGGATCAAATCTGAGATTGGCTCGCATAACTTGGACGAAAACCTCTCAGAAGTTTCATTGATCACCAAAGATGCCTTTGAACCTTCCCTGCCGCTTTCGGTAGTGATCCATATCGATTATCAGAAAGCGCCATTGGTGGTGCAGCGCTTCGGCGACGTCAAAAAGTTGGTGGAGCAAACCCTCGACCCGATGGTGTCAGCCTACTTCAAAAACATTGGTCAAACACGCACACTGATCCAACTGATCCATGATCGCAACGAAATCCAGGATCTCTCCAGCCAGGAAATGAAGGTAAAGTTCCTGCATTACAACCTGGAGCTGGAGGAGGTTCTGATTGGAACGCCGACAACCATAGGTAACGATAAAAATATGGAAGTGATACTGAATCAGCTGCGTGCCCGCCAGATCGCTATTGAACAAATCGAAACCTTCCAACGCCAGCAGGATGCTGCCGCCAAGGAACGGGAATTACGAGAAGCCCAGGCACGCACAGAACAACAGCGCAATATCACTGAATCTGAATTGAGCATTACCGTGCTTTCCAACCAGGGTAAGGCTGACTACATGAAAGCTTTGCAGCAAGCCGCCCAAATCCGTGCGCTTGCGGATGCGGAAGCCGAGAAAATCGCTCGAACTGGTATCGCCCAGGCTATCGCCACTGAAGAACAAGTAGCTGCTTATGGAGGTCCTCAATACCAGGTGACCCAGCAAGTTATGAACCGCTTCGCTGAAGCAGTACAGCTGTCTGGTGTGGATGTGGTGCCAAGAGTAGTGGTGGGCGGGGGTCAAACCCAAAGCGGTGCTTCCGGCAGCAGTATCATGGAAGGTCTGTTGACCTTGCTGCTCTCAGATAAACTGGGGCTTGAAACCAACGCCACCTTATCGCGCGATTCTTCTGAAGAAGTCGAACGCATGAAACAGGAAATTCGTGAATCTCTGGCAACCAAGCATGATGCCGAGAATGGCGAAAGCCCTAAAGCTTAAAAACTTGTACCTTACAGTTACAAAAAGAAGGGGTGGTCAAGACCACCCCTTCACTTTTCTAATTCAATAGATTCGGAATTTCCCCGCCTTGCAAAATTCAACCAACTCAGTCAATTTCTCAGTCCAGTGAGTGCTGAAAAAGATGTAAGCAGGATCTCTTCTGCCCTCATGCACAGCTTCCTCAAGACGCCTCACCATCTCAACCTCCCAAAATGATCCAAACAAAACATCCGGCGCACAAGCCGGGTCTTCCTCTGTGAGATCTGGAATTGCTAATTCGATGGCTCTGCCAAGTTCCATTGCATCATCAGCCCTAACTAATTGACCATCATTGAAGAAGTAACTGCTCGATTCGCCATCACCCACCGTTCCTGATGGTTCCCATCCATACATACGTGCAAGACAAAATATCCTTCGCCAGCCGCGATTACTGATATTAAACTTGACTTCGTGATCAGCTACATTGATAAAATCCATACTCATTTTTTCCTCCTCTGGAATGACTAGATAGTGGTTTGATTGTTTTCGCTGTTTATTGCAAACAGAAATTACCTTAGTTGTCCGCAGCACCTGTCTTGTCCATTATTTGGTTTTTAATGTTCCGTGTTTAGCGTGATCAATGAAATCGCTGCCTGAGCATGAAGCAACGCCAGCCATCATGCCAGGATAATCAACTTGAAAATTCCAGATGCATCCAAATTAAATACAAAAAATGCTTCACAAATTGGTTATTATTCAAACGATACGATTACGTTCGTTCAAGATTATTTTCCCCGATTAATCCAAAAATATAGCATATTGTCGTGAAATGTCAAGGTTTACAAATATCTAGTCATGCCAGTTGATAAATCGATGTACAGCTGGGATATGAGATAGCCTATCTGCCATCTTCAAATCGACTGAGGTTGAGTTGATTTTGATTTTTTTATTCGTTAGAATAGATATGAGGCAACCATGTTTGAAGTAAAAGGAAACTACGGCACGGCGAAGGTCTTCTCACAAATTCGTGACGAGAAGGCTGTCGAGCAAATCCAGGTGTTGATGGATCAGCCTTTTGTGGAGGGCTCCAGGGTCAGGATCATGCCCGATTATCACTGGGGAGCAGGATGCACGATCGGTTTTACAGCTGTTTTGGGGGATTACATTGTGCCAAATCTGGTTGGCGTGGATATCGGTTGCGGTATGTACGTGGAAAGCCTGGGCAAGCAGGATTTCGATCTCAAATCTTTTGATCGGGTTGTGCACGAAATCCCGTCAGGCTTTAATTCCTGGAAACAGCCTCTACAATATGCTCCTTTCATGCGCGAGTTGCTGTGTTTCGACCAGATTAAAAGTTCAGTCATCGATAAACAGGTTGGCACGCTCGGTGGAGGAAATCATTTTGTTGAACTGGATCGTAATGAAGATACCGGTGAGATCTTCCTGGTGATCCACTCCGGAAGCCGAAATATCGGTAAACAAGTCGCGGATCATTATCAAAAATTAGCCGAAAAAACTTGTAATGCCGATGTCCCCAAACCGCTTAAATACTTAAAAAGTGAGCTGGCACAGAGATACCTGCATGACATGCATTTGTGCCAGAAACACGCCAGTCTCAATCGCCAAACCATGGGCAAATACATCAACCAACGCTTCGGTATCGGAGGATCAACCTTTCAAACCATCCACAATTATATAAATCAGTCAGATAACATAATCCGCAAAGGCGCGGTTTCGGCAAAAAAGGGTGAGAAACTGATCATCCCTTTAAATATGCGCGATGGCTCATTGGTTTGCGTGGGAAAAGGGAATAGGGATTGGAACAATTCCGCCCCCCATGGAGCGGGACGTTTATACGGCAGAAAAGAAGCCCTGCGAACCTTCAACCTGCAGGTTTTCAAGGCAACGATGAAAGATGTTTTCTCAACAACCGTCAATCGCGACACCCTCGACGAAGCCCCGATGGTATATAAGCCTATGGATGAAATCGTCAATGCGATCCAAGACACAGTTACGATCGAATCGCATTTAAAACCAATTTATAACTTCAAAGCCGGGCGGGAATAAGAAAGAGATGCGTATGAAAATCGAAGGTCTGATCAGCCACACTGGTCAGACCTTTTTGTTGTCAAGCTAAGCAGCTATCCATACGCAGCTAAAAATCGAAAAACGCTGGATGCGATCTTAACGTTTCTTGTCGGTCATTGGTAATTCACCCAACAGCAGCGTAGGTGTGATGCCTTTATCGGTCAGGATCACCTTCGCGTTATCCTTCATCGCGATTTCCACCATCTCGATTTGTTTTAATGCCTGGGCATTCCCGACAAAGTACTTCTCAGCCGACTCATTGACGAGCCTGATCGCTTCTGCCCGCCCTTCAGCAACCTTGATGGCTGCTTCGCGTTCGCCTTCAGCCCGCTGAATCGAAGCCAGTTTTTGCTGCTCAGCCGCTTCAAACTCACCGGTTGCCAGCAACCTCATTGAACGCCGCTCTTGCTCAGCGGTTTTCTGCTTGTGCATTGCCTTTTTGATATCTTCAGGCGGATCGATCAGGCGAATTTCAACCTTGCTTACAGTCAGCCCCCATTCCACTGCAAAGGAGCCCAAAATACCTTTAAGATTGGTAGCAATTTTCTCCCTGGCGACCAGGCTCTCATCCAAGGTTAGGTCGCCAAACTCCTGGCGCAAGTTGGTCATCGCCAATTGGATAACAGCCCGCTTCCAATCATCGATATTGTAAAAAGTGCGTTTGATAGCCTCTTCGTCTGCGGCTGGGCGCACCCACATGACACCATCAACCGAAATTTCGACATTGTCTTTGGTAATAACGGATTGGGGCATAATGTCCATGGTGTGCTCGCGGATATCGCGAACGCGTACCAACTGCGCAAAAGGCCACTGCATACCCAAGCCTGGAAGCACAAAGCGGGTGTATTTTCCCAGTGTTTCCTGGATACCCCGTTCATAGGGTCGTAAGGTAAAGAAAGGTGTTACGATAGTTCTCATGTTTTCTCCTTCATGTCTTATTTCATACTTAAATTCTTTTCAGAATTGCTTCAGAATTGCTGCCAATTTCCAAATTGTCTATGCTTAGAATAGCAGAGGCTAGTGTTGATGTCAAACAGAGATTGTAATAAAAACCCATAAATCCTGGATCGCACTGTAAAATTCAATCCATGAGCTCAACCGAACCAACCACCTCAAGAACGCCACTGCTTTCTCCTGTGATGCGTTTGTTTTTATTGACTATGATCCTCGCCAACGTCGCCGGAGCAATGTACGTTGGGTTTATACCGCTCTATCTAAAATCCTTGGGTGCTGATATTGCTCAAATCGGGCTCTTTTTCACGATTGCTCAAATTATCCCTCTGATCCTGCAGATCCTTGGGGGCTGGATTTCTGACAGCCTCGGGCGCCTAAAAAGCATCGCCGCCGGCAGCGTTTCTGGTGTCGTTTCTTACATCGCCCTCATTTTAGCCCCAACCTGGGGTTGGGTTTTAGTGGGAGAAGGGTTAAATGCCATCACTCGTTCTCTGGTCGGACCCAGTTTTGGCGCATTTGTTGCAGAGGAATCACAGGAGGGGAATCGGGCAAAAGTTTATGGGCTGGTCGATACTTTTTACACTATCGTTGCGATTATTGGTCCACCCGTTGGAGGGTATTTGGTCGATCACTATGGCTTCAAGGTCATGTTGATGGTGGCAGCTTCGATTTACACAGTAGCCACAGTTATTAGGGTCCACATGGCGAAAAAGGCAAGCCATCGCGATCGGGAAGACGGCAAGAAAGCCACCCTTCAGTTTGGTGCCTTGAAAGTAAATCTGTCTGCGATTTTTGGCTTGTTGGTTGCCGGAGGTGTAATGACCTGGATCATTATCACTGACGGGGTGCGCGATATCTCTTTTTCTCTTTCTGGCAACCTGATTCCGGTGTACCTGGAAGATATCGCCAAAATGAATGCTCAAAAAATCGGCTGGTTAAGTGCCATCATGGGAATCGCGATGATGATCACATCGTTCCCTGCCGGTCACATGGCAGATAAGCGCGGTGAACGCCTGGCGATCGCCCTGGGTTTTGCCTTGCAATCGGTTGCCTTTTTTATTTTCATCAAAGCTGAAACCTTTAGTGTGTACGCTGTCAGCTACTTTTTGATCGGAGTTGGTTCAAGCCTGATGAGCCCGGCATATCAATCTTTGCTGAGCAAAGTTTTACCTCAAAAACTGCGTGGGACGGGCTTTGGATTGGTTCACTCAGGGCTGGGGCTCTTTTCTCTGCCCGCACCGGCAATTGGTGCCAGACTTTACGAAAATGTCTCCCCCACCACCCCACTTTGGATCACTGCTGTTGCATCAGTATTGGCAATTATCCCAGCGGTCTTCAAATTTAAACTGACTGATAAAGACCGCCAACAGATCGAAAAAGCAGAGGCAAAGATCATCCAGGCGGAAGAAAAAAATGAGCCAGGGTAAGTTGCCCTGGCTCTATCTACAGCTTAGATCAAATACTATCTCTTGATGAGGGTAAAAGTCTGACCCCGCACCATGAACTTGCTGTTGGCTGAAACAACCTTGTCCAGGTATTGCTCCGACACATCAACCGTGGTGCGATGGTTTTGGATGTAAATCCTGCCCAGGGCAGTGCCCGGAATGCCAGCGGTGCCGGCAATCGATGCAACCACATCCGACGGACGTAAGCCATCCACCTTGCCGAGCCCCATTTCCAAGCGAATCATGCCTTCTTCATCACTCTTCTTACCGCGGACGCTGGCTCGTGGTTTATTGCGACCGGGAAAATCACGTTGGTTTCGTCCACGCGAGCGATCTTGATCCCCGCGAGATCTCCGCTCTGGTCGCACAGTCTTTTCTGGCAGTGGGCTGATCTCGGGGATCGGACGCTGCTTTTCTTCGGCGCGGGCAACCTTTAGCGCTGCTGCTGCCAGGTCTATTGGGTCTATGCCCATGGCAAGCATGGTTTCAACCAGGGCACGTTCTTCTTTGGCGCGACCACGATTGAGCCAGGTCTCAATCTTCGCAATTAAGCTGTCCATGCGCTTACCCTGGATATCTTCGATTGTGGGAACAATTCCTTTGGTCATTTCCTGATGAGTGAAATTCTCTATCTGACGAACCTGGCGGCTTTCTGATGGTCTGGCAAGAGAAATGGCAATGCCAGTTCGTCCAGCACGACCAGTGCGACCGATCCGATGAACAAAGGTCTCGGTTTCTTCAGGCAGGTCATAATTGAATACGTGTGTGATCCCTTCAACATCCAAACCGCGGGCAGCCACATCTGTGGCGACCAAAACCTTTACCTGACCCGCTCTGAAGCGCGCCATGGTGTGTTCACGGGCATCCTGGCTAAGATCACCAGAAAGTGCCTCAGAAGGGTAACCGCGCAGGTTGAGTTCAGTAACTAATTCACCGGTCCGCACCCGCGTGCGAGTGAAGATCAAGGCGGAGGAAATATCTTCCATCTCAAACAAACGGGTCAAAACTGCCAGTTTGTCATGCTCATTTACATAGTAGACTCTCTGCTCTGTTGCAGCAACAGTCACCTGTTCTGATTGGATCGAAACGGTCTTCGGGTTGTGCAAATATTTTCTTGCCAATTCCCGGATGCGGGGTGGAAGGGTAGCTGAGAAGAGCGTTGTCTGGCGTTCATCGGGTGTGCCAGCAAGAATAGCTTCGATATCTTCCACAAAGCCCATCGAGAGCATCTCATCCGCTTCATCCAAAACGACAGTCCGCACCTCTGAAAGGTCCAATCGTCCACGCTTGACCAAATCCAGGATGCGTCCAGGTGTACCGACAACCACGTGCACACCGCGGCGAAGCTGATTTAATTGTTGGGTGTAGGATGTGCCGCCATAAACCGTCAAGACCCGCACATCAATAAACTGACCCAAAGTTTGGATCATCTCGGTAACTTGCAAAGCCAGTTCGCGGGTGGGGGCAACTACCAAAGCCTGGGGAAGACGTTGATCGGGGTCAATGCGGTTAAGGATCGGCAGCGCAAAGGCAGCAGTTTTGCCAGTGCCAGTTTGAGCCTGACCGGTAACATCGTTCCCGCTTTGCATGAGCGGAATGATCCCTGCCTGGATAGGGGTGGGCTGGGTGTAACCCAGCGCGGTGATTGCCTGCACCAATTCTGGGCGCAGATTAAAATCTTCAAATTGTACGGTCATCAAAACTCCATTTACTAAGTAAACGACAGGAAATATTCACGGCAAAATATGCCGGTGAAGGCGCAGGTCGTCATCAATTTTTTACTTAGGGGGTTGCCTTGATTATTCCGTATCTTTACAATCAATGAGCAGAACCTTGCGGTTCAACTCTTCCATCAAAGCTGGCGTTTGCCAGTTATAGAACGTCCAAAACGTACACCCAAATAAAAGTCCTCTCATGAGGACTGCAGAAGTATATCACTGAATGAAAATTTAGGGTTCTATTGTGTGTAATGTCATCTATCTGCCAAAGCAAGCAAATTGATTTTTAAATTTGCACCAAATCCTGACCTCACTATCACTTTTGTTTTATAATCCATGGTAAGTATCCATCAACCTATCCTTTCATGGAGGAAAAATGAAAAAGTATTTGCTGTTAGCAGTGGCCCTGGTCTTAGTGGGAGCCTTGCTTGTTGGTTGCGCGTCCGAATCTACTTCAGTCCTCGACAAGATCCAGAAGGCGGAAAAAGTTTCGGTTGGAACGTCTGCCGACTACCCCCCTTATTGTATAGACCGGATAGATCGCTGACAGGTGTTCGGACACATGGTTGACAGAT
>CAZYIJ010000073.1:0-9832 GCA_964647425.1 uncultured Anaerolineaceae bacterium | reverse complement strand
AGTTATTGAATAATGTAATTTTCGGATGTGTATATACACTTCCTTTGCTTGCTACTTTCTGTTATTCGCCTATTAGACTTAACAATTGATCTCAAGTATTTGCCAGACGTTGAGTAGTTGATTCTAGAATTGAAAAGTCGAAAATCAATTTACCTTGCAGTGCAACATTTCTGGTGCCGAGATCGTTTATTGAATAGACCTTTATTGAATCGTTACAGGTCTGGGCTTTTCAAAATAAACCGGAATTTTGGGCTGAAGGGCAGTAAGCCTGAAAAATGAAAAAAAGTTAATATGAAGAAGTTTTACGGTCCTCAGCTGGAGAATAATGAGAAAAAGAAAATCGATAATATTGTTCTGTGTCATTCTCGTAATAATCGCTTTGTTACTCATCGAAAATGAGACCCATTTTTTACGACATGCGGTTGATGATGTTTTATACGATAACCATCGGCATTACTTAACATGTGACGAATTGCCCGCTCTATCGATCGTTAGAGAAAAGGTTACCGAGAAAGAAACTACGATTAATCAAATAAGAAGCATTGACAAAAATTCCGTATCTTTCGAGGTTGATTCGACTTCCTGTCCTGGTAAAGGAAGCATAGTGATTTCTTATCCTTCGCATGCTATAAGGCTTAAAATTGAAGAGATACTAGGGGGGAAGACGTTTTTTGGTGTTCCATTAAATTTAATCAACCAATGATTTTTGTTGTTGAAGTAAATTCAAGTCGCGCAGAGTAATCCATTGTGGAATGGTGAGGTCCATTTCACTTCAACCCATTTTTGATCTGAAAAGACACGGCGTAAATTCACATCCTCGTTCCTGTTTATAATCAATATCGATCATATAGCAGGAGAGGAATTGTTGCATTCCAAGAAACCAGCCCCCTTAGATGAAGACGATTGTCTTTTCATGGAAACGCTGTTTGCTGAATATCAAAACTTGATGTTCAGGCAGGCATTCAAGTATTTCGATAACCAATCTGATGTCGAAGATGTCGTTCAGCAATCTTTATTGAAACTTATTAGATATCTTCCAACAATAAAAAATCTCAAACGAAACACATTAGCGTTCTATATCGTTAATGTAATTAGAAGCTGTTCGATGGACATCTATCGGAAACGTAAGATAGAGCGAGAAACCAATTTTTCGGACTTTTTCGAGGGCTTCGAAGAAAATGTTGTTGACGATGTAGATTTTGACTGTCTGATGGAGATTGCAGTGTCGTCGGAAGAAATAGCTAAGGCGATTTTGAGGTTACCAGAGAAAGACCAATTTGTGCTGAATGCAAAATACCTGATGGGCTGGAGCGATGCGGAAATCTCAAGCACATTGAACATGAATAAAGTCACTGTAAGGACAAGATTATATCGAGCTAAAAGGAAAGTATTAAACCTCTTGAAAGGAGGTTTGGGTGAAGAACGATAACAAGAGAAGTATAGCGTTCGATAAGAATATCCGGGAAGGCGTCCTGATTGCAGCCGAAACCAAAGGGGCGGAATACATAGAAGACGCCAAGGACGAAACCTATCAGCCTTCCGCTAAGTTCAATGCCGAGATCAAGCAAATAATATGGGCTGACCATAATAAACCCAAGCGCTCACTATTCTCTAATCGGTATTTTCTGGCTTTCTCAAGAGTGTCAGCCTTTGTTGTCATTGCGCTCATTCTCTTTTTTGCGATCACCCCGAATGTTTCTGCAGCTCGTAACTGGATCACCAAGCTCGTTATTGAAGCCAACCCAATCTATGCTACTTATTACTTGGAGGGTGAGGAGGGTGCTTCACAAAACAGCCAAACCTTGCAGGATTTTGTTCCGGGAGGAGCTTTTTACCCCACCTATCTACCCGATGGCATGAAGCTGTTAACCTTCCAATATAGTATCAGTGGAGGTGTGTATGCGTTCACAGGAACCGGTGGAAATGAGGTCAAGCTCCAGATTCTGGGCTCTGACACGACGGTCAACATGGACAATGAGGATTTGGAAGAACAAGGTGTACAAATCGTCGAAGGCATTGAGGTAAGGTATCAACTGAAGAATGGTTTCACTACACTGATTTGGAATCAATCAGATCGATTAATCATTTTGAGGACCACGCTTTCCCGCCAGGAAGCTTTTCAGATAGCAGCAGGAGTGATCAGTAATCGTTGAGTTTGGACAAGACGAAATGATGATAAAACCAACAGCAAACTTCTCAAATACTTTCATCTCGGAGCTTAAACGTGCGACGCGCTCGCGAGGGTTCATAATTGCCCTTCTATTAGGTATGCTGCTGCTTGGTTTAGGCTTAAACTATGCCAGCCATTATCCGGAAGAAAAATCATTCGTAGACCAGTGGTACCTTGCCTACAACCACAGTTTCTATTTTCAAATGCTACCCCTAATTGCCTGCTTCCCCTTTGCAGATTCGCTTTCGAGTGATCGCAAACAAGGGTACCTGGAGAGGCTTGCCGTCAGGCAGACGTTCAAGAAGGTGATGTCTGCCAAATTTATTGCCAATGCTTTTGCCGGGGCTCTGGCAGCCATCCTGCCGTTGTTATTGCTTTACGCATTCACAACGCTCACCAACCAAAACCCGATCAACCACCCGGCGCTCAACACGGTTGATGGACGCCCCTACGAAATGCAGGAGCTTGTCCACCTTTTCCAAAACAGTCCAGACCTTTTTATTCTGCTTGTGGCCGGAGTGGTTTTTTTTATCGGCGCTCTATTTGCCACCCTGGGGATGGCATCTACATTACTGGTGAATCACCGCTTTGTTGCCTTGAGTCTGCCCTTTCTGTTGGCAAGCCTGCTGCAATATTTTGCCAACCGGGCAAAGTTGATTCCCTGGTACCTGGCGCCTTCTGAGGTTTTGCTCACGCCCAATTTCAGCCCTTCACATGCCTTTGAAACCACCAATGAGATGCCTAGGTTGTTCATTCTTCCAGCCTCCTTATTGCTGATTTCGCTTGCAATCATCGTCTTGTTCGGCAAGCGTCAGCAAGTGTTGGAAAACAGCCTTTTGCCTCAAAAGAAAAGCGCCCATCCACTTGACCTGACAAAGCTGATCCCTGCCAGATTGCAAAACTTTCCGATCAAAGAGAGCCGTTTACAACGGGGCAGCAAGTGGGGCAATTACTTCCGCACGCAACTGAATATCCACATACGGCCTGTCCAAATCATTGTGATCGTGGTCATGATGGCAGTGCTCAGTGGTGTGATGTTGGGCTGGATGAAACTGCAATTACCACAGGTGTTTACGGCTGAGGCTGGCAACGCTCCCCCAAACACCTGGGACCTTTACTTCCGCACAATAGGCGACCCTTGGGCGATGGCGCTGGTGACCGCCAACCTTTTCCTCTTTATGGTCAGCAACCTGCAACCGCAAACCGCTTTCGGCCAGCTTTCCATTAAGCGTCTGGGTGCCCGCTGGCGCAGCTGGCTGGCGCATTTGGGATTTCTTTTACTGGCTGCCATTGCTTACGGCCTGCTCATATTCATCGTTATCCACCTAACAGGCAGGCTGCTTGGATTACCCTTCTCAACCCAATGGAGCGTCATGCGCCTGAGCTTCGAACATATCAACCTGGTTGGGTATCTGGTAGACCCGCCAAATCACGCCTTGGTATTCGCAACGGTTTTCGGGATGTCCACGCTTGGTTTCTTCAGTATGAGCCTCTTGGTGCTCTTGATCAATACGCTCACCCAACGCAGGTTGATCGGCTATTTCATTGTTGAAATTTTATTGATTTCCAGCCTGCCACTGGCATCGATTTTCTTGAACCTGCCCCCGTTTTTTCAATATGTGCCTATCATCCGCAATCTGGTCATGCGTTTTTATCCTTTCGTTTTACGCAACCTGGACCAAACCTACACTTCCATTTACACCTGGCTTATCTGGCTTATCGTTCTGCTGCCCCTCACCTGGTTGGCTTACCGCAAGCAGGATTATCTCAGCCACCCCGATGCCGATTAGAGGACAAACTGATGACCGATACTACCATCCTTACAGCCAGCAAGATCAGCAAGACATTCAAGCAAAAGGAGGTCTTGCGCGACCTTGACTTCAACCTTTCGGAGAATCAAATTGTCGCGATATGCGGAACGAATGGCAGCGGCAAATCCGTCTTCATGCGCGTTTTAGCCGGTTTGGTATTACCGGACAACGGCAGTGTGACCATTTTTGGTACCACTCTTGACCGAAAAAACGAGTTCCCTGTCAATACTGG
This sequence comes from uncultured Anaerolineaceae bacterium, assembly GCA_964647425.1. GTDB lineage: Bacteria > Chloroflexota > Anaerolineae > Anaerolineales > Anaerolineaceae > Mesolinea. Next base: position 5,619 of record CAZYIJ010000073.1, on the reverse strand, counting down.
TGTTCACTTTGATAACTCCGGCTTGCTGCTTACCGAGACTGCCCGGAACAACCTGCTGCTCCTGGCAATGGTCAGCAACACCATCAGCAAGGAGCGGATTGATGAGGTGATCCGTCTGGTGGGTTTGGAACCGATGGATAAACGCCCTGTACGGACGTATTCGACCGGTATGCGCCAGCGCCTTGGGATCGCGCAGGCACTGATGGAAGATCCGAAACTTTTGATGTTAGACGAACCAACTACCGGTCTCGATTTTGCCGGGCAGGATTGGTTCCATGACCTAATACATGAGTTGCAAAATCAGGGAAAGACTATTCTGATTACCAGCCATAGCAAGGAAGAAATCGCTAAGTTCTGTGACCAGGCTTATGAGATGGCTGGTGGACAGCTCCGAAGAATTTAGAAAGGCGTTTTTATGAACCTCAAAAAAATGATCTTGGGGTGCCTGATTTTGTTTACACTGATGGGTTGCAACCGGCAGTCCTATACCCCCGTCCCCACCGAAACACTGTCTGCTGTCGGTGAGTCTACCGTTGCTCCCCAATTAACCCCATTACCTGAGATAACACGGAACCAAGTAGAAACAACACTGAGTGATTTTGAGCTATGGCAGAACACACTCACAGCCCAAAACCCGAGCCAAGACAAGGAGGTCATCAAGACCATTCTTCAAACCTTGCTTGATCGGTTCGTCGCGCAATTTGACAAAGTCGGATGGTACAAATTTGACGAAAGGTTGGGGACTTATGAAGATCTCAACCGGAGGGTGACCTGGATGCATATTAATGATCCGGCTACGGTCAATTTCGATCAGTTTTTTCAATATTACGATATTCCGGGAGTGTACGCGGATGGAGTCGTGGCAATTCTAAGCATTTTGACAAGCGATGGAAAGCAAGGAGATGGAGCAATCACTGAAACCTTGGATGACTACAGGTTCAGGAAACCTTCCTTTTCTTTCCGTGAGCCTCCGGGAACCAATCTGATCAATCCTGATCTGATCCTCAACGAAGATGTATCCGAGATGCAATTTGGGGATGATCGTTTATCCTGGCTGCTTTTTCTCCAGGAAAACCCTTTGGAAATAGAGCCAACCGGGAATACACGGGAACATTCATTTGCAGTCTGGTTTGAGCAACTGGATGGCAAGCAAGTGCTTGTCCTCGAGGAAAAAGTCAAGCACGGGGGAACTCTGCCCAGGACCGATACGGGCGAAAGACTCCAATCTGAAGATCGTTTGCTCTATTTCAATCTCGATAACGGTGGGCAGATCATGCATTCTTATACCTGGTACTATCTTAGCGGAAACTCTGACTCGTATAGTGAACCTAACGCGTTGGATAATATTACATGGTTTCCAGAATTACCCGCAGAGGAACAAGCCCGTTACGATGAGGCAAGCCTGCGGCTGGAAGAATTTCTTGCCACTCCTTGATCTCGGTTTCTCTTTGGCAAGGTGAATTGAATCACGAACTCAATAGTTGTTGAACAACGACGAAAACAGCCTATGCTTCATCCCTGGCTATGCTGATTCTGTTTTTTTAATAGCTAATATAGATTCCTCAATAAAAGATTAAATGTAGTAGTGCTAAAGGCCAATTCTTGTTGGTCTTTTTTGTCCATTGTCAGTTTTTAAAATTGGCATTGGCAAATTTCCCATCCCGATTGTTTTAGTTAACAGGAAAGCATCCACTTCCCACTAATTGCTTTTCGGAGGTGAAGCGATGACAGATGAAAAAAGCCAAATAGATGTATGTCGATCCTTTAATGGATATTGCAAGAAAACCCTCAGAAATGAAGCCTGCAACGCCTACATGGCAATGAATCGTCGTCACGCGACGGAATTAACCTATTTTGACAACACCAAACTAGAAAAAGGTGTTGGAAAGCAGGATGGAGCAAAAAACATTTTTGAATTAGAAGGCCAGAAGATCGAGATTTCCTCCGAAATTCTATCGAAAGGAATACTCACGCTTTCCGAGGATCTCAGAGATGTGGTCTTACTCTATTACTTCTATGACTTGAATGACAAGTCCATCGGAATACGAAAAAATATACCCCGGAGCACGATCCAAAACAAAAGGAGCCGGGCCCTCGTTCTATTGAGACAGTTTTTAGAGGCCTATGATGATCTATGTACTTGAAAAGACGGATTACTCAGAACTCCGAGGACTCCTGCCTTACGAAACAATTGTACAGGCGGTTTCAGGAAATTACGACGCCATGGAGACTGTTTTGGCACATTTTGAGCGGCAAATCAACTTCTTATCAAGAAGGCTCTTCTGTGATGACGATGGGAATCCCTTCTACGGCACAGATATGGATATCAAGGATCGTTTGACTTCAAAATTGATGCAGGCAGTCATACTTTTCAAGATTGACTATTCTAAAACGAAGGGAATAAATGAATAAGTGGCTTGAAGTTGGATGCTTCCGTTACGTAGGTTTCGCCCCATGATATGGTGGAGAAGGTTCATCTGCTCAATGGAGAAACCGAATTGATTTGAGATCACCCAATCTTGGGAGGGTGTCTAAAAAACCAAACGATGCAGTAAATGCACCTTAACAAAAACGCCAGGAGGATAATGCCTGGATGTCATACAAGAATCCGGAAACAACCAACCCAGCACAGGTAATCACTGATGCGCGATGACTTCAAATTGAACGAGCGATACCCATCCAAGTGATTTGGTCGATATGGCAAGTCGATCAATGTGTTGGGGAAGAGAAACGCCTCTATAGCCACAGTCCGAGCGTAGATTCGCCGCAGGCAATGGGTGGAGCTGTCTTAAGAGAACAGGGGTGAAACTCCCGTGGGCAAAGCCAAAAGCCGTCCGGATTCAACAAATCCAAAATACAATTTTCTAATCCTCTCGACGACGAATCTCTTATTGGCAAAACAGGAAACCGCGTTGTTAAGTTAATAGAAATGAGATCTACATCATAACTTTTTCAGGAAAGATAGCTTTTCCAAAAAAGATCGAAAGGGTTCTGCCAAGATGATCAAAATAAAAATCCCACATAAGGTTATCGTGCGTGCTCCAGGACTCTTGCCCATGCTGTACACCCTAAAGGAATTGTCTTCAAGCTTGGGCTTGCCCTATAACACCTTAAGGGGATGGCTTTCGGCAGGAGCGCCATCAGAAAAAGATGATCAGGGACGTGTCTGGATAAATGGGGAACTTTTTGCAGCTTGGGTCAAAAATCAAAAACCAGTGAAAACAAAAGGAAATATGGCCAGGGACGAAGGCTACTGCTTGCGTTGCAACCAAAAAATACTCATCCAAAATCCAGAGATCCAAACCGTCAAAGGGAACCTCAAGCGGCTAAGAGGGCTTTGCCCAGTCTGTGGAGGCATCGTCAATCGAGGAATCAGAGATGCTTGAACGGCAAAACTTTATCAAGGTTTCCAAGTACCTGGATTATCTGAAGGAGGTGATGCAGCTGAGTGAAAGCTCTGTGGAACGTTACCGTTTCTACCTCAGGCATCTGCTCCTTTGGGCTGGGGAGATCGACTTCGCAAAAGTATCCAGCATCAGGCCTGCTTTTCCAAAGTATGTTTCCAGGTCAGCTGATTTGTCCAATCACTCGTGTCTGGCACTTTCCACGCAAAAGAAAATTTTGGACACCAGCAAACGGTTTTTCCTCTGGGCAAAAAGAAGCTACGGGCGGGAATTGAATTCAATACCCTTGGAATGGATCGAGAGCTTGCGTTTGATACGCCAACCTCAGAAATTGGAAGTTAATGTATTTGTGACTGAAGAGGAAGTCCGCAGCCTGGTAAACCCTCTAGCTCCTGATAGTGATCTTGCCTCGATCAGAGACCAGGCCGCAGCCGCTCTTCTCTTTTTATCCGGTATGCGGGCGAGTGCTTTCGTAACCCTCCCAATTGCGGCGATCGACCTCGACCATCTAACCATCCATCAATGGCCAGAGTTAGGCGTTCGTACCAAGAACGGCAAGAAAGCGACCACCTTCCTTTACAACGTTCCAGACCTTATAAAGGTGATCAAACGCTGGCATGAACTTGTAGAGGAGGAATTACCTGACGATGCGCGATGGTATGCCCCAATCCACCATCTATGGGGTGAACAAAGCATCTCGCATGAGCAGCCAGGTAAGAACCGGGCACATGCTTTAGGACGCAGATTGAAAGAACTCTTTGCCAAAGCAAACCTGGAGTACAAGTCTCCCCACAAATTTCGGCATGGCAATGCAGTTTACGGGCTACTACATGCCAAAACCTTGGCAGATTACAAAGCCGTCTCCATGAATCTCATGCACGAAAACCTTGAGATCACTGATGGCATCTATGCTCCCTTACTCTCCTCAGAGGTCAAGACCCGCATCACTGGCCTATCAAACAAAAGTAGTCTTGTCCCAGACAACCAGGTTGAAAACTACCTGGGCAACCTCGACAAAGAAAAGCTTGGCCAAGCCTTAATGCTCATTGCGGAAAAGTTGATCGGTTGAATGTGCCTTAGAGCCTCCAGTTATCCACAGGACTGGCCTTGCGGTGCGCGGTGGCAACATCGCTTTGAGCGACTTGAGCGTAGTGCCGAACCATATCCAGTGAACTGTGTCCAAGCAGGAGTTGCAAGGTAAAGACATCCCCGCCCGATCTCAGATAAGTGATGGCAAAAGTATGCCTGAACTTGTGTGGATGGACGTGGGGAATATCGGCTCTCTCACCCAAGCGCCGGATCAGAATTCTTAGACTATTTCTGTTGAAAGCACGATCGCTGTTGTTCAGGAAGAGAGGTGCATCAGGTTCATCACCGTCTTCTCTATTTGCGAGATATCGCCAGAGTGCTTTCTTACTGGTTTTTCCTAAGTAAGTGACCCTGCCTTTTCCACCTTTCGCACCGCCAGGAACACCATGTTTGATATTGACCTGACCGGTTTTGAGGTCTACATCCTCGACCAATAAGGAACAAAGTTCCGTCGCGCGTAGGCCAGTGTCTAACAAGAACATGATCAGTGCCTGGTCGCGATTCGCTGTTGGGCGACGCATCACAAAACTCTTGCGATTATAAGGTTGGGATTCTCTGGAATAGACGCAGGATTTGATCAGTTTTTCAATCTCCTCTTTAGAGAAAGTCTGAATAACGTGTTGCGGATACTTGGGAGAGGGAATGGTTTTAGCAGGATTCTCCATTCCGAACTCTCTCTCAAGCCAGGCAAACAACGCCCGGAGAGAGACATACACATTCTTGAGCGACTTGGCAGAAAGTGGATCCGTATTGCCATTCCACCTTTTGGGTTGATATTCGGTTCTCATCCAAGCCAGGAAAGCTATCAGGTCCGAAGTTTTGATTTGGGATACCTTTATATCGCCTACCTGGTCATACCAATGCCTTAAAGTATGCTCATAGGATTCGATCGTGCGTTTACTCAGACCTTCTGCAATCTTGAATGTGAGGAAGCCCTCGATTGCTTTCGATAACGAAATAGATGTGTGCTTGTGTTTTGAGCCCGGCGAACAGTGGTTCATATTTAAATCCTCCGATTCTAAAATATGAGCAACCTCTGTACGCGCGGCCAACAAAAAACCAGAGTATTGCGTACTCTGGTTCCTTCTCAGTAGCGGGGAGCGGATTCGAACCACTGACCTCCGGG
>CAZYIJ010000072.1:0-9949 GCA_964647425.1 uncultured Anaerolineaceae bacterium | reverse complement strand
GTTTACCTACTGAGCCGATGAACACTCCCACCGAAAACGAAATTGAGAAGTTGATCCAAGAGGTGCAGCGCTCCCGTAAGTACCGCGAACTGGAGCTGCCCGTAGAGATGTTGCGGGATTTAATTGAGGTCAACCAGCTCAATTCAAAAAATTTGGCTGAGCTGAAAACAAATTTTCGGAAATCTTTACACAATGTGATCGCGCCCTACCTGGAAAGCATTAATTACGAGCAAGAGATCCACTATCTGCAATCCAACTCGTCTGCCCTTACTGATCAAGAGAATCTCAAGGCATATTGCCGAAAAATGATGGCTAAACACGCGTCGACCAGGGAGAGAATTCCTCACCTGGAACAGTTTTTCGACACAATTCACGAGGTTATCGGCTCACCAAAAAGCGTTTTGGACCTGGCATGCGCATTAGATCCGCTCTGCTTGCCCTGGATGAAGCTTGAGGAAGAAGCGGTTTTTAAGGCTTACGATATCAACCTTCCTCGTGTGCGCTATCTGCAGGTTTTCCTTGCGTTAATCTACCCGAATTACGAGGCTATTCAACAGGATATTTTGCTCCATCCACCAGTTGAAAAGGCAGATTGCGCTTTCTTCTTCAAGGAATCCCATCGGCTTGAGAAACGGAAACCCGGTTCAACCCGCATACTGCTGAATGGAATCAATGCCGCGACAATCGTGCTAAGTCTGCCAGCTATGGATTTAAAAGGTCACCATTCACTGGAAAAGCTCCACCGCTCCTTAGTGGAAAAAACGCTGGAGGGGACAAATTGGCGGCAAGAGGTACGCCTGATTGGCAACGAATTGCTCTTCTTCATTGACAAGGAGATTGCCTCGTGATCCAGAGTGATGAATTCACCTCCGCCCTGATGCGCTACCAACCTTACCTGGATGAGGGTCAGTTTGCAGCCTTGTTAGAAGAATCGGAGCAAATCGCCCCGGCTGCTGTACGTCTGAACATGCTGAAATCTAAGGTCGCATCCACAGAGCGATTGCGTTATCTAAGTGAGAAGTATTCCTGGGTAACTGAAAAGTTACCTTACTCCGCTGATTCGCTGCAGGTAGTAGATTCTGTGACCTATCCAAGCCACACGCGGGAGTACCTGATGGGTCAGTATTACTTGCAGGATGCTGCTTCAATTCTGCCAGTTTCTCTTTTCAGCCGTTCCGAAAAGCCGCTCCTGAAGTTGGATATGGCTGCCTCACCTGGCGGGAAAACCACCCAGATGATCGACGCTTCGTTGGATAAAGATTTCGTGATCGCAAACGACTCCGCTGCATCACGTTTATCGGCCTTGCGAACAGTGCTGCAAACCTGGGGAGCAGCCAACTACGCCATCACCAATTTCCCGGGGGAACGCTGGGGGGATTGGTACCCCGAAACCTTCGATCAGATTTTGCTCGACGCTCCCTGCAGCATGCAGAGTCTGAGAACTTCCTCCAGCCATCCTCATCGTCCGATCACAGTAGATGAACGCGGTCGGCTTTCAAGTCGTCAGCAAGCCTTACTCTTCTCAGCTGCAAAAGCTTTGAAACCCGGAGGCGAACTGGTCTATTCCACCTGCACCCTTGCTCCGGAAGAAGACGAAGCCGTTGTTTCGTCCTTGTTGGAAGCCTACCCTGAGGCTTTCCATATCGATCCAGATCCAGCAAAAGAGTTCGATGTTACTGGATTGATCGAGTTTGAAGGGCAAAATTTTCATCCTGATTTGGTTCACGCCCTCAGGATCTGGCCTTTTGTTTTCCAGACAAACGGATTCTTCGCTGTAAAACTGATCAAAGACAAACCAATTCCAATCGAGCAGGCTGCCCCGCCTTCCAGGGATTTCAACCTCACTGGCTACAAGTCCTTGTCTGATAGACTGTATCAGGAGTTGACCGCCACGATTCGTGATACCTATGGTTTTAATCTCGATACAAGATTGGGTGATCTTAAATTAGTGCCTATGCGCAAAGAAGATGGAATTCAGCTATTACCTTCGGCTTATTTGAACTATTTCAGCAGCTTGCCTTACAACGTTATCGGAATGCCTTTAGGCCGATTTATTCGTGAGGAATTTGAAATCAGCGTGGATTTTGTACTACGGTTTGGAGTTGAATTTACCAGAAATGTCTGGCAGATACCGGAAGATTTGGCAGCGCAATGGATGAAGGGTTTTGATATTCGCGGCATCGATCCCCCAGGTATCAAGCTTGGGACAGTAATTGCGATCCGTGATGAAGAAAGAAACAACCTTGGTGCAGCCAAGTATTCGAGCAAACGCCTGCGAAATTTACTGCCTAATCGGCACGTCCGCCATTAAAAATGTGATTGCAGCTTGCTAAGTAAACCTTAGCTATTCAGACTGTCGACCAAGTTGCGCAAAATGGCACTGCCAGCGATGCAAGCTGTTTCCATTCGTAAAATGCTATTCCCGAAAGAAATTTGTTGAAAACCATATTCCTCAGCCAATTTCACTTCGTCTGCACTAAAACCACCTTCCGGGCCAATCAATAAGACCAGTGACTTCTGATCAGTGCCAGCGAGAGGTTTAAGCGTTTCGGAACTTATTCGCTGCACAATTGCCGTTCCCTCCCAGGCAATCAACTTCAGATCATGGCCTGCTGTATTTTTCAGCATTTTTTCGTACGATGTCACCGGCAATATCACCGGCAACTTAGCCCGCATACTTTGCTCAGAAGCTTCCCGTGCTATCGACTCCAACCGATCCTGACGGGCTCGGTTCATCTTCAAATCCTGAACCAGGGAGCGGGAGGAAATATATGGGACGAACCCGGTAATTCCAAGCTCAGTACCCTTTTGAATAATCCATTCCACTTTCTCGCGCCGGGCAAGGCTGTATGCCAGGTTAAGCTTGACAGCAGGTTCTTCACGACCTTTTTGTTTGTCCATGATATGCCCGGTGACCAAATTTCCCGCCAGTCCGTCGAGCTGAACGAGATACTCCCAACCGGAATTGTCAAGCACGATCACGGCATCTTTCTTGGGGTCAAGACGCAATACTTTGCGGATTTGTTTGGACAAATCTTCAGGAAAAGTAACAGCCCCCTCAATAATTTGGTCTGGGTTTAGAAAGAATCTATCCATTGCTCGATTTTACCTGATTTGTCTAATATCATCTTTTTCAGATTATTGTTTGGAAAGAGAATATGTTCAGCAATCAAACTCAATTTGACTCCGGTCTGGAATATTTTGTCTGCACCTCAACTGAATTGTAGTATAGAATATTTACTATGGAATCAAAAGTAAAATTAGATGAGAAGCACGCGATTCATTTCAAATACCTTGATCTGGTAACTGTAGCGTTTACCGTTATCCTGATCTTGAGCAATTTTGCTTCTTCAGCCAAAATCATCGATTGGGGCATTTCGATTGGCCGTATACCATCGGCTTTTGACGCGGGTACCGTGTTTTTTCCATTTGCCTACATTTTTGGAGATCTCCTGACCGAAGTGTACGGATATTCCCGAGCACGCCGCGTTATTTGGATCGGATTTGGAGCCCTGATTTTCACCTTTTTAATGTTCTGGTTGATCCGTGTTCTTCCCGGTGAAGCGCTCTGGCAGGAGGCTGTCGGTCAGAATGCTTTCGAAGCCGTTTTGGGTGGAATCAGCTTTGGTGGAATCGTTTTAGCCAGTGTTTTAGCCTATCTGATCGGTTCGTTCGCCAACTCAGTGATCATGGCTATCATGAAAAAACTGACCGGTGGTCGACATTTGTGGACGCGCACCATCGGCAGCACCATTGTTGGTGAATTTCTTGATTCAGCAATTTTTATCGCGATTGCGTCTCTGACAGGCGTCTTTCCCTGGGAATTGTTCTGGAGCCTGACCTTGACCAACTACATTTTCAAAGTCGCGATAGAAGTACTTTTCACTCCCGTTACCTATTGGTTTACGAAAAAATTAAAACAAGCGGAAAGCGTGGATGTTTATTCAGACCTTAGCGATCTGTCTCCTCTGTCGTTCTAACCTTTTCTTTTCGCAATCCCTCGATGCTGACAACAAACTCTCCCCGGATCTTCTCTGTGGAGAGTTTTTCAATTATTTGAGAAAGCGTACCGCGGAAGTGGGTTTCAAACTTCTTGGTAAGGTCATTGGCAACCACCGCCTGCCGATCTCCGAGAATTTCCAGGCAATTATTCAGGAAGGCAAGCAAGCGATAGGGACTTTCGTAAAACACCAAGGTGTGAGGAGAATCCACCTCCATAGCGATAAAACGTTTGCGGGGACCTTCTTTATTGGGAGGAAAGCCCTTAAATGTGAAAGAATGAAGCGGTAAGTCTGCCAGGGTAAGCGCCGTGATTACCGCCGAAGGTCCTGGAATCGACTGCACCTCGATGCCTGCCTGGAGCGCCTCATGTACGAGAAGGTAACCCGGGTCAGAGATTCCCGGCGTACCAGCATCAGTCACCAACGCGATTGTTTCCCCTCTCTCCAGCCTTTCCATCAATTTTGGTACTACTTTTCTCTCGTTGAAGTTGTTCAAAGCTGTCTGGGGCTTTAAAATCTCGTACCGTTTTAGCAGCACGCTGGTTTTGCGGGAGTCCTCGCTGGCGATCAGGTCAACACTTTTCAATACCTCAACCGCACGAAAAGTCATATCTCCCAAGTTTCCGATTGGAGTAGCAACAATGTAGAGCATCTGGTTTCTCCTTGGCACTAATTATACGTTAGACCTGTTATTGAGGAGCACGTGATAAAATTTCTCCAATACAAATAAAGGTAACAATATATGGAAAGAACAACTCCAATTCGCTCCTCTGAAGAAATCGATCTCTACCTGCGCACGATCTATTCTCTACTACGCTCCACGAACGAAGTTTACATCCGCACGCTTGAAGGCGTTCACGCAAGCATGGATTCCTCCTTGCATATGCATGCGATCGGTGATCAACCGGACACCTCTGCCCTGATTTATTCTCTTTTGCGTTTGCCTTCCGTTATCACTAAAGTCAAACACGTCATTTTGGGACAATCATCGAGCAGTTTCACCGAATATGGCTATGCGGATATTGAATCGTGGGAAGAAGTTTCTGCGAAAGCCCGACGCAGAAAATGTTTTTATGACGGAAACCAAAGATTAGCATGTTACATTGCCTCCAGATCAGATATCGATGATGTTGTTCCCTGTCTAACTGCCCTGCAAATCGAATGGAATAAACTGAACTTTCTATTAAACACCATCGATCCGGAGAGTCTGGAAGGTGCCCTCCCAGCAAATCCTGAAGCCTTCAAGCAGTTTGGCAACAATTTGCATCTCTCAGAGGATGATCTTGCCCGTTTATACACAGTCCTGGGAGATCAATTTACTGAAACGATGAAAATCTTCAGGGCACAAAGAGCAGATTTTACAATTCAATTGCTCAGCGGCTCTTTGAACGATTACCGTCGCGCCACGGTAAATTGGTGGGCCAATATTGAGCAAGAAGCTCTTAAGTTGACAGATCGTCCTATTTATTTTGTCTCCTCCAACACCCACAGTCTGATCAATCTTCTCTCTGGTTATGCCCTGGGAAAAAAGGATCAGCTTTTAAAGTACATTCACGAGAATGAACCCGGTTTGCAGGCAGAGTGGGAAGAAATCAACCGTAGAGTATCTGAATCAAATCCGGAAAATTTTTATTATTACGCAATGAAAAAATACCTTGGCACAGAGGCAGGACAACCACTGATCAATGACCAGCTCCAATTCGAAAAGGAGCGCGGTATTAATCGGATTCCAAGCAAACATTCTTTTGACGTGGAAGCAAATGTCATCGAGTTAAATAAACTCGATACTTGCACTATCGATAATCGACTCAGTCCCAATGGTTGCGACACTTCACTTGATTTTTTGGCTAAAAGTGATGCGGTCATCCTTAACATCGATTATCCACTGGGCTACGCTGCCTACAACCTGCTCACCAAAACCGCTGAGAGTGTCTCTGAAATCCTTGGAATTTATATCATGGGAAAAGCTGCCAGTTTGAACGGAGTGCGTGGAGATGTAATTATTCCAGAGGTGGTCTACGACGAACACTCTCACAATACCTATATCTTCGCCAATAATTTCACCGCTAAAGATGTCGCTCCTCATCTCAGTTTTGGAACGGTATTGGATAGTCAAAAAGCCGTTACAGTGATGGGAACGTTCTTGCAAAATAAAACCATCATGGATGTCATTTATAGGGAAGGGTATACCGATATCGAGATGGAAGCCGGACCTTACCTTTCGGCAATCTACGAACTTTCACGCCCACAGCGGTATCCAATTAACCAGATTGTGAACCTGAATAAGCTTCCATTCGATTTAGGAATCATGCATTATGTTTCTGACACCCCCTATACAAAGGGCAAAAACCTCGGTGCCGGAGCGCTTTCCTATTTTGGAATGGATTCAACTTATGCAGTTTCTTTGACCATATTAAAACGTATTCTCAGTTTGGAGAAAATTAGAATCGGCTAAATTTAGTGCGGATAACCGGCTATAAAAATTATTGAAAAAAAAGCGATCTCTTTTTTGTCGAAGAAATCGCTTTTTCTAAAATTACAACTTAGAAAAGTGGGAAAACAGGAACATTTTAGAACAGTGCATCACTTTTTCCTACTTCAAGGAAATCGAATTTACCTCTTCAATCGCTCTCGCAACTTTTCCGCGCTGCTTTCGTATCCGGCCAATTTTTCACGTTCGGCATCTACCACATTGGCTGGTGCTTTTTGAGCGAAAGGAGATGCCAGCAGCTTCTCAAGGCGGGCAATCTGACTTTCCGCTTCTGCCAGCTCTTTTTCCAGTCGTTCCTGATCTTGCTCGCTATCAGTGCTGGCTTTCAAGTCCAGGTAGACCTCTATATCTTCAACAACCAGTACTGTCAATCCTTCCGTTTGAGTTTTGCCCGGTAAGATTTGAAGCGCATTTTCATCTAACCCAGCCAGATCAACCAACAGACTCTTATTCGATTGCAGGAAATCCATTTTATTCTCGCTTACCAAAATCGCGTCAATGGTTTTATTAGGCTCAAGCTTAAATTCGGAGCGCAGGTTGCGGATTGCGCGAACCATCCCTTGAATCAATTCAAAGTCTTTGATCGCGGTTTCTTCCCATTCTTCCTGCGGCATACGCTCAGGCCAGCGAGCAATGATCAGATGCTCTGGCCAATCCCCTTTCGGGTTATAGATAATCTCGTTGCTCACACAAGCTGATTTAAGGTAACCATAAAGTGCTTCGGTCACGAAGGGCGTAAATGGATGCAGCAACCGCAGCATTAATCCGAGCACGTCTGCAAGAATAATGGCAGTGTATGCTGCCCGGTCTCCACCTTCTGCCAGTTGTCGTTTGGAAGCTTCCAAATACCAATCGGCGAAATCGTTCCACAGAAATTCATATACTTGCCTGCCAGCTTCCCCAAACTGGTAATTTTCAAAAAGGTTGTTGACGTTATTGACTGTCTGTTTCGTGCGTGCCCAAATCCAGGAATCTGCCAGGGTCCAATGAGGTTCAGCTTTAATAGGTTCTCTAACGGTATTAACCGCGTTGATCACAAACCTGCCAATATTCCAGACTTTGTTGGCGAAATTCCGATTTGCCTCCACCTTTTTCACGCCCACATTTTGATCATTGCCAGGGCTGGAGCCTACCACAAGTGAAAACCTGAGCGCGTCGGTGCCATATTCATTCATCAAAACCAGCGGATCGATGACATTATTCTTGGTTTTGCTCATTTTCTGCCCCTTGTCATCCCGCACCATGCCGTGCAAATAGACTGTGTGGAAAGGAGCTTCACCAGTAAAGAAGAGCCCGTCCATCACCATTCGTGCTACCCAGAAAAAGATGATGTCATAGCCGGTTTCCATCACGCTGGTTGGGTAAAAATAGCGGAAATCGGGCGTTTCATCAGGCCAGCCAAATACCGAAAACGGCCATAAACCAGATGAAAACCAGGTGTCCAGCACATCTGGATCTTGCTGCAAGTTGTGCGAACCACACTTTGGGCATTCGCTGGGATCTTCACGCGCAACGATTACCTCGTGGCAGTCCTGGCAGTACCAAACCGGGATGCGATGCCCCCACCACAATTGCCGGCTGATGCACCAGTCCTGGATGTTATCCATCCAGTTTAGAAAAACCTTGGTGAAGCGCTCAGGTACGAAGTTGATCTCGCCCTTGCGTACTGATTCTGCTGCCAACTCAGCCAGTTTGTCCATCTTGATGAACCACTGAGTCGAAACCAGGGGCTCAACAATCTCCCCACCCCGTTGAGAGCGCGGTACATTCATCAGGTAAGGTTCTTCTTTGATCACCAATCCAGCCGCTTCCATGTCTGCCCAGATTGCTTTTCTTGCTTTGAAACGATCCATACCATGATAGGGTCCTGCATTCTCATTGAGCGTGGCATTTTTATTCATAATGTTGATCAATTCCAGGTGATGCCTCTGACCGATTTCGTAGTCATGTGGGTCGTGCCCGGGCGTAATCTTCAATGCGCCTGTGCCAAACTCTTTGGTAACGTATTCATCAGCGACTACTGGGATTTTTCTACCTAAAATCGGCACAAGCACTTCCTTGCCAATGAATTCCGCATAACGCGGGTCATCAGGATGTATAGCCACACCAGTATCACCTGGAATGGTTTCTGGCCGAGTGGTTGCTACGGGCAGGAAATCGCCGGAGGCATCAGCCAGCATATATTTGAAGTAGTAAAGCTTACCTTGCTCTTCCGAATATTCAACTTCAAGATCTGAAACAGCAGTTTGCAGCCCGGGCGACCAGTTGATCATCCGCGGACCCTGGTAAACCAAACCTTGTTCAAACAATTGGATAAAAGCTTCTCTAACTGCACGGGATAAGCCCTCATCCAGTGTGAAGCGCTCGCGTTCCCAGTCACACGAAGCGCCTAACCGTCGCAGCTGGTGAATGATCTCTCCGCCGTATTTCTCTTTCCACTGCCAGACACGCTGCTCAAAGGCTTCACGACCGATCGCTTCCCGGGTTGTGCCTTCCTTACGCAGCAGATTTTCCACCTGCAATTGGGTGGCAATGCCGGCATGATCAGTACCAGGCACCCACAGGGTCGGTTCTCCCTTCATGCGGTGATAGCGGATCATAATGTCCTGGGTCGCTACAAATAAGGGGTGACCCAGATGTAACGCACCCGTAACATTGGGAGGTGGGATGACAATGACAAAAGGCTCAATGCTCGGGTCATGTTCAGGCAGGTTGGGATCGTTAGTTGGCTTAAAATAGCCCTTTTCTTCCCATTCCTGGTAGATTTTTTCTTCATATTCTTTGAAGTCGTAAGCTTTTGGCAGTTCTGTCATTTTACCTCTCAATAATTTCTATTAACAAAAAACTTTCGCTCTTTTAGAGGGCGAAAGTAAATTCCGTGGTACCACCTCAATTCGGTCATTGACCGCGCTTGGGTTGAGCGCTAACGGGCTCTCCCGGGAAGGTCTACTTTCTCTCGATTTCTTCTTCCGTTTTTTTTCGGCGACTTCAGTCTGTGGTTACTGCGGGCTTCTCAGCAACTGCCCTTCTCTGCCAGTACCTGCCAACGTACTACTCCGTGCATTTATTTTACACTAGATTTTTTATTGCGAATTGTTTTGCAAAGAATGTTTCGCCAAAAGCAGGATTAAAAGATGTCTCTTGTCTGTGGTAAGTGGATTTGCGTTCAAATAGTTTACCGGGTTAAATCAACTAACCCAATGTGCAAGTTTATTTAATCCCCCAAGCCTATTTTCTGTCAATTGGAGGTGCATTGAGTGGCGAAGTCCCGAAGGAGTTGTAATCGGGGTTAGTTTTAGTTCTTTTTTACCCCCTCCAGGAAGGGGGATCGAGGGAGTGGATTTTTGTTGGTTTCTTTTTACTCCCATCCTGGATTTGAGATCGAGAGATGTGTGTCTATTGAATCAGAACCACCCGCATAGCGGGTGGTTTGCTCAAGGGCTGAAAGCCCAGATCT
>CAZYIJ010000071.1:0-10127 GCA_964647425.1 uncultured Anaerolineaceae bacterium | reverse complement strand
AAAGTTGTAAACAATCACCTCGGATACTTTGTAAATAATCATACCAGTCTATACATCTTGCACCGTTCCGTTTGTTTGTGGTGCCATACACAAGCCCCTTCTCTTCAAAAGGAATTAAGCCAAGCGGGGTCCGACTGGACCCCGCGTTGTACCAATAGCATATACTCCCAACCTGTAACTACTTGCCCGAGATGGTGACACCGCTTACCCTGATCCACGGCAAGAGCCAATATCCAGAGTTTTCGCGTTCCTGGCTTACTGCTTCTGTATCACGCAGCATATCGCCCAAATTGCCGGCGATCATCACCTCGCTTAAAGGCTTGGTGACCTTGCCGGTCTCGATCAGAAAACTGTTCTTTGCCACGCCGCTCAAATCCCCTGCCGGACCAGGGTTTCCACCCGAGAAACGACCCAACAGGATCCCTCTCTCAACTCCAGCGATCAATTCCTCCAAAGAGGTCTCTCCTTTGCCGAAAACAAAGGTGCTGCCGCTGTTAACGGAACGTTTCAAACCAGTTTTGCTGGCGCCATATCGACTGAGGACAAAATTCTTAAGCACACCGCCTTCAATCACAGGCATGTTCTCGGCTACATAGCCATCACCGCTCAAGTTGCTGGTGCCAGGCAATTCGGGCGATTCTGCAACCAGTTCGATGTTCACCAGAGCACTGGCAACCTGTTCCCCAATTTTTTCCTTCCAGGGGCTGGTCCCGGAGATCAAAGCGCTGTCTTGCAGATAGGTGCTGCCAATGTACCAAAGGAAGTTCTCAAGGCAACCTGGCGTGATCACAATATCACCGACGAAACTGCCTTCAAATTGTTCGGTGACTATCTGACGCTGTGTCTCGTCCAGCAAACGTTTCACTCTGCCCGATTCAACAACTCGCTCTGACGGGTCTTCATAAACCGTGCCAAAGTAGTTGAAAGAAGATGCCTTTTCGCCATCCTTTGCAATAAACATATTGCTTAGTTGGTAAATTCCTTGTTCATCAGAAAGCCGCACACCGTTGGTGTTGGCATAAAGCTTCTCACTATAGTTATGCTCGACGCCGATTGAATCAAAACTGATTTTGGGGAAGTCTCGCTTGGTATCTGCCAGCATGTCAGTCAGCTGTTGATACATCAGATCCAGATCAGGGGCTTTTTCTCCAGAGCTGAAACTAACATTTTCTTGCAGTTCAGCAATTCCCTCTGCCTCATCCGGAGCCGCGGTTAGCACGGCCTGCCATGCATCTGCAACAGCCTGCTTGATATCCTTAGGATCAAAGCTGTTCAAAGTGATAGTGCCTTTGCGCTTGTCTTTGAGTAATTTGATACTGACCTTATCCGAAAAGACGGTCCGAACCATGCTGATCTTGCCAAGTTCGTAGTAAAGCTCTGTAAGTACATTGCGGCTTACCCAGGTTTCACCTTCATCTGCGCCAATTACCTTGATTTCATCTACTATCAATTCAGCCGCGCCCAGTATCGCCTTATCCTTTACTTCAAAAGCCTGTTTCATGCCCGACCTCCCACATTGATCTTCACCTTGATTGCTGGTCCGCCCATCCCCACCGGGATCATCTGTTTCTTTCCGCACATGCCCGAATTCGTCCATGTGACAGTGTCGCTGACCATTTCAGCAGTTTTTAATACCTCGAAAGCCACACCGGAAACCGTAGTGTCTTTGATAGCCCGACCCAGTTTGCCATCTTTGATCTCGTAACCCATCGGCACACCGAACATGAATTCACCAGTTGCATCCGCCTGACCGTTGTTCATGTCGGTCATAAGGTATCCGTCTTTGACTGAGGCGATCATCTCTTCCAGTTTGTCAGTTCCAGGCAGGATGCAGGTATTGCGCATCCGAATGAGGGGTTCATCTGAAAAATCGTAAGCGCGGGCGTTACCGTTGGGGCTGTGACCAAATTTTCGGGCAGACTCCTTGTTGTGCATATATCCGGTCAAAATGCCCTTCTCGATCAAAATCTGGTCTTGCGCGGGTGTACCTTCGTCATCAACAAAAACAGGCACAGGTGCAAGCTTGCCAAAAGCAGTATGGGCGATATCAACCAGGCTGACTTTCTCGCTTGCGACTTGCTTTCCAAACATGGGGCCGCCAACCGAACCAGTCTGCACAAAATCTGCTTCCACAGTATGACCGACTGCCTCGTGAGCCAGGATGCCAGCCAGGTCTGAGTCCAGGATTACTGTCTGAATGCCTGGTTTGGCGTAAACACCTTCTGCCTTTTGGCTCAACAGTTCATATTGTTTTTCAAGTTTTTCAAAGTAGTCTTCAGCGTTCTTGAAAATTTCAAGGAAATTGCCATAACCACCCAATACCTTGTAGAGTTCCACTGGCTGCCCATCCTGATCCTGTGTTGTCATGAAAATATAGACGTTGGAGCGGGGGACAAAAGAATGCGAAACCACGCCGTCGCTTGTGTACAGCAATTTTTCCATATCCAGGCTGCGCGCGAACACCCGTCTGCTGAGCAGTCTGGGGAAGCGCTCGGCAATGTAGCTGTCTAATTCATCCACGATGTTAAGGAGATAGCTCTGCTCCACTGGGACGTCATGTTCGAGACCGTCCTTTCGGGTAAAAGGTTGAACCGGGGAAAAATCTGGCAGACCGCGTTGAACATGCCGATCAAGGAAAGCAGCGTTTTGGTTGGCAGCACGAACAATCTGCGCGATTGCCTCAACATCCTCGCCATAGCCAGTTGCGGAAGCAAAGCCATACGCTCCGCCTTTAACTACCCTGGCAGAAACACCCCTGCTGATACCGCTCGCATTGGAAACCAGGCTTCCGTTAAGCATCGCCACAGAGCGATTTCGATTTTCTTGCGCTCGCAGCTCTGTGTAACCTGGAAAGCCGTGTTTATTAACATAATCTTGTAAATGATCCTGAAGCATTAAAAACCTCCATTCTTAAGTAATTTGAATGATAACATCTCCACAAACAATTTTAAGAAAAAACAACAGCAATGGGTGTTTGTGTTGCTGTTTCTATGGTCTTTAATGTGATGGCGGATGTCTTTGCTTTTACGCTGAAGCAAGGCATTGACGCTTAGATACCATGATATCTATTGTCAATGCCTTGCTTTTTTAGAAATTTTATGGTCTTTGGATCACAGGCGCGATAAAGTAGTAACTTTTGGAATAATCACTCTCGCGCGTCCAGCCCTCGATGCCGGAATCCTCGGAGCGCACATACCACCAAACACCTGTCCTGCCGCTTCCACATGAAGGGCCTTCCAGAACTTCCATATAACTTCCAGGGGACATGCGATACAGCAATTTTGTTGAATCGATTGCAGGTTCAGGGTAAATGCGGTTGTAATCTTCTGGCTCTGGCTCAACAAAAGCCCTGTCACCGACCCTTAATCGTGTTGGTTTTGCGCCAGAACAGACATCGTAGGTGGCAATCGGCACAACCCAAAATTCAATTCCATCTCCCTCAGGGATCCAGCCGGTCTCACTGTAGACCGTGCGAACTTTCCAGAAAATCCAACCCAAATCGCATTTCGGACCATCGATGATATGGATGATCTCGCCTTCCTCCAATTTACGCACCAATTTATCGCCAATAGTGGCGACAGGTTCGGAGCGCATGCCAATCCTTCCAGTTTCATAATTGACGTAAGCCGAATCGCCCACATGCAGTCTTGAAGCAGCACAACGTGACAACGGCGAATATACCTGTGGTGTTGGCGTGAAATTAGACGCCTTTGTGGCAGTGGGCGCTTGAACCACCACCGGGACGGGCGTATCCGTAGGTCTCGGAGTTGAAGACGGCAAAGTAATCTCGTTCATATTGGGCTGAGTAGGTGTGGAAGATGGCTCCTCTTGAATAGGTTCAAACCCGACTTTTGTTTCCTCATCCTCTATAACTGGAGTTGTTTCTACACGTTGATAATAATTTCTGCCATCATCAAACTTGATTGTGAGCACATCTTCTTCAATTTCAAAATCAGCCACAATAGCAACATCGTCTATAGTAATCTTTACTTTTCCAGGTGCAATGACCGCGTAACGAAGGTTCTGTGGGTTTGGTGCAAATGCCTCTGTGACCACCAGCGATTTGCCCTCTTCAAAAGTCAGATCACCTGCTAAATATCCGCTACTACTGGAAAGCCAGTCCCACACCCAAGTCCCCTCTAACTCATTTTGGGGTCCAGACCCGCAGGCAGTCAGAAAATTTGAGATCAGTAAGAGAATTGTCACAAAAGCCAAAGTCCATTTTTTCTTCATACTCATTTCACTTTTCCCAATAAATATATTTGTAATCATTTCACCTTGTCAAAGTGAAACATAAAAGGTTCATAACCGGGAGTGTTGATGATTGCCTCACCTACGCGCATGTTGGCGATCTCCCAATCTTCCACGACATTAGCTTCACGAATCTGCTCAACAATCCCTCTTGACGAAACCGAGGACATAAAGACCTCTTTTTTCCTGTTCTTCCCCAATAGTTCCTGGATAAACTTGCGCGTGGCGGCGTCGTTGACTCTGAAAGCTACTGTAGTCAACAAGCCCGAAAGGATCGAATGTGCCTGCGCCTCCCCGTAAGCATGAAAGACTTGTTCGATGTTTTGTACACCAATAATGAACTTGGCACCCATACTTCTGCCAAAATTGATGCCATCATCAATGTGCTGCAAATTTGGGATAAGCCGGAATTCGTCAATGATGAACCAAACATTTCCATCACTTTTCTTGCGGCTTAAGGCTTCTTTGATTGCCATATCCAACATCAATTGATAAATCGGGGTGAGCATTCCGCCGATCCCCAAATCATATTCTACAAACACCAGCCGTCCTTGCTTGGCACGGATTGCCTGCCGGATCGAAAGGCTGCCTTCTTTTCTGAAATTTCCGATAAAGATTTCGCGCAGATGCTGCTGTAATTCCGATATCACTCCCTGCGTCTGGGGAGAGCGATCGTCAGCAATGTAAGAAGTCAACGCCTTGAGGTCCTGATGCTGCTGCAGGATAGCCCGCATCTCAGCTGAAGGTGTCTGATCGAGGAAGTTACGCAGAACTGCGTTATTCTTCTCCCCACCCATCCGGTGAAAATGTAGCATAACTCCCGAAAACAGATCCCGGGCAGCGTTTGGAAAGAACGGTTGGCTTGATTTGCTGCTTCGTTCATAAAACAATGCCCGGGCAATCTCGACGATCTCTTCTTCAGTGTTGACGCCGGCATTGATTTCCTCAAAAATATTCCAGTAATCCTTCCCCTGAGAACCAGTCGCTTTTTCGTCATTACTGATGACAATATCGCCTTGTCGGTAAAAGGTCTCATAAAAGTCTCCCTTGGTATCAAAAATCACCATCACATCATTGCTGGTCATGTGTTCACGCAGCTGTGAAAGTATCTGGAAGATACCATTGGTTTTCCCCATACCAATGCCGCCAATAAACAAAAGATGCTTACTTAATAGATCATCGCTCAAGGGAAAATTGGCAGATTTGCCGTTGGTATCCCGCCCAGAGATCGCGCAACGAGCACCTGTTGAATTGTTGATCGGCACAGTTCGGCTGAGTTCATTCCCCTCAAACACCATCGTTTTTGTCATTGCGTTCATCGATTGCATGCCGCCTCCTGTGGGTCAATACCCGTAGCCATACCGGTAATCTTCTTCCTGGTCCTTGTCTTCATCAGGCGTCTCGCTCTTTTCAATTTCTTCCGGTCGCTCTATCTCTTGTTGTTTTAATTGTTCTTTCACAAGAGCTGGTGTATCGGAGGCATTCAAGCCTGTGCCCTGAATCCGGTCGGAGAGTTTTTGGAAATCTTCTTCACTGGGAGACGCAGGCAGACCATAAGTTTCGGGAAATTCGCGGGCGTGTTTGATCAGATTGTTTCGTACCGCCTCTACATGATCTTCTGGTACGCCAAGGATGGAGTTGTTCTTCAGATAATCAGTGGCTTCCTCTAGGCTGCCTTCCCGTAGAGCCTTTGGCACAGCAGTCCCTTCGGGCAGGTGGTCCCGCAGTGCTTTCACGTCCATCTCTACAGCATCGACTGACCTGTTCCAGCCAAGCAAGTGGTCAAAATTTGCCTGGTATGCTTTTGCAGCGCTTTCAGTCAATTCGCCTTCCGCGCTCATGTGGGACTTCACGCTCCAGATTCCTTCTGATGAAATCAGATCATAAGTTCTGAAGTTTTCTGCTGCCAGGTCGTTGATGTTTTGCGCATCACAGACAAGTCGGGATTTTAAGGAGTCTTCGTGAAGTCGCCCTTGAATTTCAATATAGTTGCGGGGTCGTTTGTAGTAACTCATCCACTCTTCCTACATACCGTAGCCGTAGTAATAGTCCTCTTCTTCAGACTTTTCCTGTTTTTCCTCTGGCTCCTCATTTACGCTTGGAGCGGTATCCTGGCTGAGGGTTTCTTCTGTAACTGCTTGAGCAGCGTTTGTTGCTGCCTCCAGTTCGCTTAATGCTTCGTTTTTCCCTTTTACCAGGTCACCCAAAATCTCGGATGCTTCCCCCATGTTTTTTCTTGCTTGGTCAATACCTGCCATGTTATTAGCTTTAGTGGCTATATTTAATCGCTCTGTATTCTCTTCGAAAACTTTCTCAAAATGTCTCTGTTCTCTCTCAAAACTGTCGATAATTTTTTGCCGTTTTTGTTCGGTTGATTCGTCAGTCATTTCCCCTACTCCTAATTCGAATCTGCTAATGTCGATGGTTGCTGCGACCATTTTTGAATAGCCAGGTCCCCTGCCTGTTGCAGGTCCATTACCAAGGCTCCCAATTCCCTTGCAAGGGTATATGAATCAGCTGTGGGTGTAATTTTTCCCGAATTGGAAGTTGAATCTTTTCCGAGTAAAGATTGAAAATTGTTCGATCTTATCGTTAATCCCGATCCTGAAGCAGAACGTGCTGAAACAGAAAGACCAAAGTTATCGGTATAACCGATGACAGATAAATAAATGTAACTAAAGACAACCAGGGGAATGATAAACCTAAAGGCTCCCATTGATCCGCTTAGACCATTCACTATGCTGGTGACAAACAGCACCAACCCAACAATGAAGATAATTCTGAGAATCTTACGTAAGGTTTCTCCTGGTTTTCCTATGGTTAGTTGACCTTGTTTTTCAAATTCAAGATTTTTCAGAATTTGATCGAACAAATCCTGGTTCAGGATGTTTTTTTCCATCAACCAAATAATTGCAAATGGCAACATCAGAAAAAAACCGAATAACCAATGGGTCATAAATTCCGGTAACACACTGCCAGAGAATGTTGACAACAGCATAGCAAAAAATAAAAATGGTAACAACCCTAAAATGTTTTGCGACCTGCCAACAAATGAAGAGATCGAACCCACATCCTCAAGCGGCACTTCTGAAACCAACAGGTTGCTTGATCTGCCTGATTTGGTACTGTTTGCATAGATGACACGTTTATTGGTGACCTGAAGAAATCCATCACTGGTCTGTGAGAAAGCGGATTTCTGAACCAGGCATTGATAGCTGCGAATTAAAAATTCACCTTCCGAAAACTCAACTACTTTTCGTTCCATGGCATGCTCCAGGTCAATTCTTCTTCCACTTGTCAATACCATAATCGCCAAGTGTTTGAATATCAGTGATCAGTGCTCCAATTTCCTGAAGCATAGTTTCTGCGTCTCTACCTGGCAAGGCGTTGGGAATACTAAGTGCTGAAACATGCATAATGCCACCGGCGTTGGAAATGTGGATGGGCGTACTCGAACCGCCGCTTGAATTGATCTCAAGTGAAAATGTTGGTCTTCTGGCGAACCAAGATGCACACGTGAGCATGTAGACAACTGCACCAAGAAATAGCAGCAAGATCCAATACAGACCGCCACCTCCGCCAAAAATTGCACCAATAATATCGTTCAATCGAATGCCAGCCAAGCTGAGAAGAGCACCTGCAGAGACTCCAGCTACAACACAACGATATTGCGATTTGACCGAAATAAAAAACGAACCAGCGAATGCTCCAATCGCCAACAGCCAGCCGATAATCTGGAAAAAGGTATAAGACTCAAGAACAAAACTCAGTGTAGTTAAGATCGCAGGAACAAAGATCATAACAATCACTGCCAGAATAAGTACGAGCACGAAAGCGAACAGATCGAAATAAGTCCCCTTAAAACTGCTGATGCCCGAAACATCTGCAATGGGCACTTCACTTTGAATCACCGACCGTCCAGATGGAGTGTCTCCCTCTGCATGGAAGATCACCCTCTTGTTCGTGATTCCAAGAAAGCCTCCTGATTTCAGACCCAGTGCCTTTTCATGATAATAAGTACAGTGATAAGTTCGAACTGTTGATTCACCCTCCGCGGGAACAACATTACCTTGCAATAAATCCATTTCCACCTCCTCCTTGGATTAAAAAAGTTTGATAGCCTAATTATATGCATTTCTTACAGAATTTTGCCTGCAAATCCGGTGAAACAGAAATTTACTTCCTTTGGTTTATACTTGACTCAAATGAGTAAAACTGCAATTAATTCTGATTCACTTTATGACCAGGTTTTCAGCCTGCTGGCACCGGCTCGATGCATAATTGTCGATCACTCCCAGGGGTTGGTTTCGGCAAATCCTACGGAAAAGCTTGATCCCGATTTGTTCAATTACGCCAAAATGCTCTCAAAATTGCCGGAGCCTGCCTGGCTGCACCTGGTAACGCTTGAAGATCAGCCGGTTTTTATCCTTTCTTACGCGATTGACCAGAACCGAACTGCATTTCTGACCTTTCCATCAACTACGCGAATAACCCAGATGGAAGAAAAGCGGCTACTGCTTCAAAACGCCCTGAACGGTCAAACTGCCGATCCAGTCATTGACCTCTTGCAGGATCTGACCACGTCAGATTTGAAAGCCAGCCGTAATCCTCAACCAGAGCCGGATGATATCCTCTCCATCCTTGCTGAGGTGGACGAGTCCGCAACCAAATCCAGCCCAAATCCGCCAAACCTGGGTGATACCCAGCCGATATCACTCTAATTCCCCAAACCTGACACCACCTATGGGTTAAGCCAAACCTTGAAGGTATACTAAAGACAAACCTCTCAGAAGGAGTTGATCATGCCAAAAATCCTCTACTTACTCGACGGTCACGCTATCGCTTATCGTGCTTATTTTGCCCTCACCTCTGGTAGTTCCACATATTGGACGACCAGTAAAGGTGAACCAACAGCCGGTGTCTACGGCTTTGCCAACAGGCTGATCCGCTTGTTCGAGCAGGAGGAGCCCGATTATGTGGCTGTCAGTTTCGATACCGGGCGCACATTTCGCCATGAGATGTATGCAGACTACAAGGGCACCCGTGCCAAAATGCCTGACGACCTGAAAGTTCAGATCGAGCGCATCCGTCAGATGGTGGATCGCTTCAATATTCCCCGCATCGAAATCGACAATTACGAAGCAGATGACGTCATTGGCAGCCTGGCGCGTTGGGCAAGCCAGGAAAAAGGCTTGGCGGTCAAGATTATCACCGGCGATCGCGATATGCTGCAATTGGTTACCAACACGGTCGTGGTCTCATTGCCAGATCGCAAGAGTGGTCAGGATCAAGACTATTTCCCCGAAGATGTCGTCAGGCGCATGGGTGTCAGACCGGACCAAATCGTGGATTACAAAGCGCTGGTCGGTGACCCTTCTGATAACATCCCTGGCGTGCGCGGCATCGGCGAGAAGACTGCCATCGAGCTGCTAAAACAATACGAAACGCTTGACAATGTCTTTGCCCACCTCGACGATATTAAGGGCAGAGCAAAAAAACCGCTCAGCACAGGGAGGGAATCCGCTTACATGAGCCAGGATCTGGCTCGCATCCGCACCGATTTGCCAGTCCTCCTTGACCTGGAGCAAGCTGAACCGGTTCAGTTTGAGCCTACCGACGTAGAGCATCTTTTCGAAGAGCTGGAATTCCGCACCCTCACGCAACGGCTCAAAAAAATGACAGCCAGGCTAAAACCCTCGCTGCAAGGTCGTAATGGCGTTCAAAAGAGTCTTTTCCCGGAAGACGATAAACCAAAAGCGGTGGATGCCTCTCCTCAGGACGCTTCTTTTGAGACCGTTACTGTCAATGACACCCAGACCTTGAAAGCCTGTATTGACGAACTTAAAAAAGCCAGCCAGATTGCTTTTGACACCGAA
>CAZYIJ010000070.1:0-10255 GCA_964647425.1 uncultured Anaerolineaceae bacterium | reverse complement strand
AATTAGGACATTTCTATTTTGCTACTTTAGGACATTATCATGTTGCTCTTACACATCAACATTAGCTGGCAACTAACAGTTGCTAAAGTGGTATAATAGTTTGGTTAGATTGACATCCATTTAGTAAGGAGAATTCACATGTCCGGACATTCACATTGGTCCACGATCAAACGTAAGAAAGGCGCAGCAGACGCAAAGAAAGGTGCTGTCTTCACACGCCTGGCAAGGGAAATTGCCCTTGCAGCTCGCCAGGGTGGAGGTGACCCCTCCATGAACGTCAGCCTGGAGCTTGCAATCGATCGTGCCAAAAGCAGTAATATGCCCAAAGACAGTATTGAACGTGCAATCAAACGCGGAACCGGTGAAGACAAAGACGGTGCCGAACTGGAAGAAATCACCTACGAAGGTTATCTTGGACGCGGTACAGCTGCAATCATCGAATGTGTAACAGAAAACCGCAATCGCACTGTTGCCGACTTACGCCACATCCTCTCCAAAGGTGGAGGCGACCTGGCAAGCAAAGGCTCAGTCAGTTGGCAATTTGACCGCAAAGCTGTCTTCTCAATTGAATCAGATGGAAGAAATTTCGATAAAGCCTTTGAAGCGGCACTGGAAGGCGGTGCAGATGATGTTACCGAAGAAGACGGTTATATCGAGATTGTTGGTGCTGCGGAAACTTTTAAGTCAATACATGACCATCTTGTAGCATCAAAACTGCATATTGAAGATGCCGGTCTTCGCATGATCCCAAACCAGGAAGTTGAACTGGATTTTGATCAAACCGTCGCTGTTCTCAAGGTGATCAACAATCTTGAAGAAAACGACGACGTTCAGCATGTCTATTCCAACTTGAAGTTTGGCAACGAACACGTTGAAGCAATTGATAATTAATGATCGTATTGGGAATTGACCCTGGAATCGCTATTACTGGATTCGGTCTGATCAGGCTAAACGATCTGAATGAGCCAGAACTGATCAAACATGGTGTAATAAACTCAACGGCTGAAGGCGACACCTCCAGCCGTTTGGTGTTTTTATACCGTGAACTAACAGAGCTTATTGAGCAATTCAAACCCGAATATACCGCGGTTGAAAAGCTTTTTTTCCAGAAAAACCAGAAAACGGCCATGGCTGTCAGCGAAGCGCGTGGTGTGATCACCCTTTGTCTCGCCCAACAACATTTACCTATGGCAGAATACTCGCCTAACGCCGTCAAACAAGCCGTGACCTCTTATGGGAATGCTGATAAAAGACAGGTGCAGGAAATGGTAAAAATCATTCTCCACCTCGATGAAATACCCAAACCAGACGATGCCGCCGATGCCCTGGCAGTTGCCATCTGTCACTTGGGGTATCTCCAGATGCAGCGTTTGATGGGAGACCAGTGATCACCAGCACCAGCAACCCGCGCATCAAAGCGATTCGCAAACTGGCAGATCCCAAGGAACGCACAGCGACAAATACGTTTCTCGCGGAAGGACTACGCGTGGTTGGTCAGGCTGTTGATTCGGCTGCGCGGATCCAGGAACTGATCTACTGCAGTGAGTTACTTGTCAGCAATTATGGCAGGCAGTTGTTAACTGAGCTTAGTTCAAATCCGTCAATCAATATCCTTGAAGTCAGTCAATCAGTGTTTGAGAGTCTGGCACGCAAAGATAAACCCCAAGGAATTGCTGCTGTGATCCACCAAAAATGGGCCGATCTGGACGGTATCTTCGGAATCGAAAAGGGTATCTGGGTCGCACTGGAAGCAATTCAAAATCCAGGAAATTTAGGGACCATCTTACGTACTTGTGATGCTGTTGGGGCTAAAGGGCTGATTCTTTTGGACCATTCCACCGATCCGTATGATCCAGCAGCAATTAAAGCATCCATGGGTGCGATTTTCACTGTCCCTGTTTTTCGATCTGACCTGACTTCAATACATAAGTTTTTGCAGCAAAATCCTGCCATCAACACAATCGGCACTTCAGACAAAGCTGATCAGGATTATTTCCAATTCGACTATCCTGACCCACTTCTGCTGCTAATGGGCAGTGAAAGAGAAGGCTTGTCTGAGCCTTACCAACAATTATGTCAAAACATGATCAGAATTCCAATGGAAGGTGATTGCGACTCCTTAAACCTTTCGGTTGCAACTGGTGTTATGCTTTATCAAATCTATAGTCAACACAGGAAAAAGGGTAGACCATGATCAACTCGCTTAATGGGATTATCAGTTATATCGGCTCAGACACGCTTACCTTGGATGTGCAGGGAGTCGGTTTTGAAGTTTTCATCGATAAAAAAATGCTGTCAGAACACCAGGTTGGCGACTCTCTGAGACTTCTGATCCACATGATCGTCCGTCAGGATTTATTAGCCCTATACGGCTTTGTAACCCATGATGAAAAAGAAATCTTTAACCAGTTATTGGGAGTGGACGGCATCGGACCAAAGCTGGCACTTGCCATCCTTTCAAATCTTTCCATGGATAACATCCGCAATGCAGTATTGAGCGAAAAACCCGAATATTTCATTCGGGTTCCGGGTGTGGGTAAGAAAACGGCTCAAAAAATAGTCATCCATTTGCAGGGCAAATTTCCAGATACCGGTGATTACCAGGCCATCCGCGGTTCCAGCAGTGATGACGAAGTTATTGAGTCACTGGTTGCGCTTGGTTTTAGCGTGGTAGAAGCCCAAACAGCAGTCCAAAGCATTCCCAAGGAGTTCTCTGAAGATGTTGAAGAAAGATTGCGTTACGCCTTGCAGTTTTTCTCAACTTCCTAAAGTTTTAGGGTTCATCATTTAGCGTTGTGACCCAAATATTGCCAGAAATCAGATCGTTTTTGCGTTTCCCTGGCAAGCAGCATAACCGTCGTAAATCAATGTTAACAATGGTAAAATTACTTAGTTAACTCAAGCAATGACAGGATAATTATGGGACTTTCACGAGAAATAGGCATCGACCTGGGCACTTTCAATACTCAAATCGCGGAGGGGAATCAGATTTTAATTCAGGAACCAACCGTGGTTGCTATCGTCGTTGATGAAATGAAGTTAGTCGAGTATGGAACCACTGCTCTGGGTATGATGGGTCGCGTCCCTGAATCTATTGAGGTTGTGCGCCCACTCCAACATGGTGTCATTGCTGAATACGAGTTGACTGAGATTTTTCTGCGGGAGTTGATTCGAAAAGTGACCGGACCAACCCTTTTCTTCCGCCCCAGATTGATCATTTCTACCCCTTATGGCGTGACCAGCGTTGAACGAAGAGCCGTTCAGGAGGCAGGTTTGGGTGCCGGGGCACGTGAAGTCAACCTGGTCCCACAACCTCTGGCAGCTGCCATCGGGATTGACTTCCCAATCAACACCCCTACGGGTAACATGATCATCTCGCTTGGTGCAGGCACAACCCAAGCTGCGGTTATCTCAATGTCTGGAATTGTCAGTGCCGAAACCAGCCGGATCGCTGGCTTACGCATCGATGACGCCATCATCACCTATGTGCGGAAAAAATATGGTCTGATTATTGGTCAAACCACCGCTGAGCAGTTAAAACTCAATATTGGTGCTGCTATCCCAACCGAAGACGAAAAAACGATGGAGATCCAGGGACAAGATCAGGTCACTGGGCTGCCTAAACCGGCATCTCTAACTACCAATGAAATTGTGGAAGCCATACAGCCGCCACTGGATGATATCGTTACCACCATCAGGCGAGTGCTCGAAAAAACTCCACCAGAGCTGATTTCTGACATCATTGATCGCGGCGTCGCACTGTGTGGCGGTACTTCCTTGATGAAAGGTTTGGATAAATATCTGACCGTGGCACTCGGTATCCCCGCTTATGTCGTGGAAAACCCGGTTACGTGCACCGTGGAAGGTCTCGCAAAAGCTTTTCCAATGTTGGAAGTTATCCAGAGAAGCCAATCCCGATAATTTTTACAAAAATTCAGATTTGACAGTCCTCAATGTGAGGATAATTTTTTACTGACGAAATATAGCATTGACGGTATGTTTTTCCAAGTATTGATAGCTTTTCGACCAAAAGGAAAATATACCCCCGATTATTTCAGATAATAAGTCATTTTCTGCAGTTTCAAAACCGGGTCAATGTCAGATACCTGGATATCTTCAGGGACTGTCAAGGCAACTGGAGCGTAATTTAATATTGCCCTGACTCCACATTTGACAAGGCGGTCACAAACTGCCTGTGCCTGGTCAGCCGGCACGGCAATCGCGCCGATATCGATCTGTCTGGTACAAATTTCATTCTCGATCAGTTCAATGGATTTGACTTCCAGACCCCCAAATTTTTTCCCAATCACTTTCGGTGATGCATCAAATGCAGCAACAATTTCAAATCCTTTTCTGCTGAAGCCATCATAGTTGAGCAATGCTTTGCCAACATGTCCGACTCCGACCAGAACAACCTGCCAGATTTGATTCAAATTTAAGATTTCTCGTAGTGATTCCATCAACAAAATGATATCGTAGCCTGAACCTTTCTTACCAAAGCCGCCAAAATATGAAAAATCACGCCTGATCTGAGATGAAGTCATCTTAAGCCTCTCCCCTATTTCAGAAGACGAAACTACTGTTTCTCCATCTCTGAGAAGCTGATTAAGTGTTTGCACATAAAGCGGTAATCGGGATATCACAATTTCTGGCACATCATTAATTTTCATGGTCACCTTGGTTATAATTTTAGTGAGTAAAAAAAATCAGTAGTTCGTTTGATGTTATCATCAATATATCTATATTATATAAGGTAAATCCGGTTTTCCTGAGATAAAATATTATTAATGACAACTCTGGAAGGAGTCCAATATGAAAACAGGCAGTGTTATTTCCTATATTTTGGCAGCCATCGCGATCGTACTTTCGTTCTTATTTATCCTGGGATCTTTTAGCCCAGATGGAAGTCCTTCGTGGCTCATTGTTGGGATCATAGGGTTACTGATCGGCTTCGCCCTGATTTTCGCTGGAGTTCGGCTGGCTGCCAAAGCCAAAGCAACTGGAGATACGGTCTACAATGTCAATCTTGACCTTCCCGGAACCGTCCAGATGGACACCATAAAGTGTCAATCTTGCGGGGCACCGCTCTCATCACAAGACATCACCATGGTCAATGGCGCGCCTGTTGTGACCTGCCAAAACTGTGGAACCACCTATCAACTAACTGAGGAGCCCAAATGGTAACGACAAGATTTGACAAACGCCTCCTCCTGGTAGCTCTGGGCTTGGTGTTGGTATTGCTGGCGTTTCTGCCTGGTACGCCTTCCCATGCCCAAACCTACCGCTTCAGCCTACCGACTTATGAAGTAGAAGCTTATATCGAGGCTGACGGCAGCCTGACACTGCACTACTTCATGGTTTTTCAAAATGACGCTTCTGCCAGCCCGATCGATTTCGTCGATCTTGCTTTACCATATGCCAATTACTCGTTGAATAACATCCAGGCAACCATCGACGGTCAACCCATGCCTGAAGTCAACGATTCTGCCTATGTTTATGGCGCAGAGCTGGCTTTAAAAGACCTGGCAATCCAACCTGGAGCGCAAGGCACTGTAATTGCCACCGTTACGGGAATCACTGACATTCTGTTTCCATACGACCAGGGAGATCGCGAAAATTACGTCAATTTTCAGTTCACCCCCAACTTCTTCGGATCAGAATACGACCGCTCAAATAATACTGAATACCGCATGACCATCATTCTCCCTCCAGCAGTTGGCTCGGAAGAAGGTGTTTATTACGTTCCCAAAAACTGGCCTGGAGAGGACATAAGTGAATCGGCTCTCACTCAGGATGGACGTGTTTATTATTCCTGGTTTACTGATAACGCCGATGTACATACAGAATATGAATTCGGAGCTGCTTTCCCTGCCAGCGCCGTACCTGTCACTATGATTACTGACCCGGATGATTACGAGGTGCCAGGATCTTCTGACAGTGGTTTTGCCGGTTTCTTTGTAAACCTTTTACGAAGCCTTCCCTGCATCTTTGGAGTTCTTGGATTCATTGGAATCAGCATTTTGACAAAAAAAGCCAGCCAGAAGCAAACCTCAGCTCGCAAGTTACAGTATTTTCCTCCCAAATTAGCCGTTGATGGCAAAGGGATCCGCCGTGGTTTGACTGCTGTCGAAGCCGGCATTTTGCTCGAGGAACCGCTGGATAAAATCCTGACGATGATATTGTTCGGATTGCTCAAAAAAGAGGCCATCACCGTTCTTGAAAAAGAGCCTTTGTCAGTCAAGGCAAACGAACCTCTGCCCGAAGGTCTTTATGAGTATGAAACCAGTTTCATCAAAGCTTTTTCTGAGAAAGGAAAAGATAAGCAGCGCCGTTCGCTCCAGGCTTTGCTGATTGAATTGGTCGATGTAGTCCAGGACAAGATGAAGGGCTTCAGTCCCGCTGAAACCAAGGCTTACTACAACGACATCATCAGGCGTGCCTGGCTGGCAGTTGAAGGTGCCCAAACCCCTGAAATCAAGAGTGCTCAGTTTGACCACACGCTTGAATGGACCATGCTGGACGATCAGTTCAAGAACCGCACTCAACAGACTTTTGTAAACACACCTGTTTTCATTCCTCGTTGGTGGCATCTCTACAATCCTGGTTTTACCGCGGCGCCTGCCTCTGGTGGTTCATCCGGACTTGCCAGCCCTGTGTCTTCAGTTCCCAGTGGTGGCAGTTCGAAGCCTTCGATTTCCATGCCAAACATCCCCGGTTCTGACTTTGCTGCCTCGATAATCAACGGTGCAACCGCCGTCTCGGCTGGTGTTGTAGGCGATCTTACCGGCTTTACCAACGGTGTCACAAGTCGCACGAACCCGATTCCAGTCAGTCGCCCCAGCAGTGGTTCCGGTGGATTCCGTGGTGGCGGTGGAGGCAGTTCGTGTGCCTGCGCCTGTGCTTGTGCGGGATGTGCCTGTGCTTGTGCTGGTGGCGGTCGCTAAACAGGATTATTATTGATGGAAAATAATTTGCTCGCATTGCCAGAACCTGGAATCTATAAGTTTGATATTGCTGACAAAAGTCAGAAATCCAGGATACATCTTCGGGTGGATGAAGATCTCTCCGGCTTGCTGGTAGTTAATGCCTCCAAGATCATCTACTTGAACCAAAGCGCCTTGATGATGGCATACCTTCATCTCAATAAGATTGAGAAGACGGAAGCATTAGAGATTTTGCTGGAGTCTTTTGATGTAGACGAAGAGGCTCTGCTGGCTGATTT
Source organism: uncultured Anaerolineaceae bacterium (assembly GCA_964647425.1). Lineage (GTDB taxonomy): Bacteria > Chloroflexota > Anaerolineae > Anaerolineales > Anaerolineaceae > Mesolinea. The sequence goes on along the minus strand of CAZYIJ010000070.1, from coordinate 3,033 downwards.
CGATACCACAGTGGCAAAAATTGAAGCATTGGTATACGAAAACAACCATCTTTGCCCAATTTGTGACCTCGGACTTTCAACCAACATGCCTTTTTCGGCAAAATTAAGCGCCCCTTATCGCATGGATTTGGCCATTACCTATCGCTGCAATAACGATTGCGCCCATTGCTACAACGCCCGGGCTCGCAATTACCCGGAGTTATCTACAACAGAGTGGAAAAAAGTTATCGACAAGCTTTGGGAAATTCGCATTCCCCACCTGGTCTTCACCGGCGGTGAACCGACTCTCAGGGATGACCTGCCTGAACTGGTTGCTCACGCCGACCAAAAAGGGATGGTCACTGGCATCAACACCAACGGCACACGCCTTGGCGACCAGGCTTTTCTTGACAGATTGATAATGGCTGGGCTTGATCACGTGCAAATTACAGTCGAATCGCACAATGCTCAAATTCATGATGCCATGGTCCGCCGACCTGGTGCCTGGGAGAAAACCCTGGCTGGTGTGCGCAATGTTGTCAACAGCAAGTTGTACATGATGACCAATACCACGCTGCTCAACAATAATGCCAACCAACTTCAAGAAACGCTTGAATTTCTTGCTAATGAAGGCGTACCAACTGTTGGCTTGAATGCTTTAATCTATTCTGGAAAAGGAAAGACCGTTGAAACCGGTCTGGATGAATCTGAATTACCAGATTTGCTCTCACTGGCAATTGAAATGACAGACCGCAATCATCAGCGCCTGATTTGGTACACCCCCACTCAGTATTGCCATTTTGATCCGCTCATGCTCGATTTGGGGATCAAAGGCTGCACCGCAGCCTATTACAACATGTGTCTGGAACCTGACGGCAACGTGATCCCCTGCCAATCCTATTACCAGGCAGTTGGAAATATCCTTACCGATTCTTGGAACGAAATCTGGAATCATCCGCTCTGCCTGAGCTTGCGTAACCGTCAAAACATACCAGAGGAATGCAAATACTGTGATTTTTTACAGGAATGCGGTGGAGGATGCCCGCTTGCCAGGGATCACCAAAAACCAGAGCCAATTTATCGTGATTTACTAATCAGCAGGAGGTAGCCATGCCCCAAACACTACGCGCAACGCCAGCCTATTTTCAGCCTACACCCATTGGCTTTTATTCATACCATACCCCTGAAAGCGACCCTCTTCAATATCGACTGCACTTACGGGTCTTGCCTGACGAAACCGGTATCCTCATCATAAACGCCGCTTCTATCCTGCGCCTCAACCAAACTGGCACATATTTTGCCTGGTTGAAAATGCAGGGGAAATCTGAAGAAGAAATCCTTACACAATCTTTACAGCGCTACCAGGTTGAGCAAGCCCCGCTTAGAGCTGATTTAAGGCGTTTTGATGAAGAGATCCTCAATATCATAAACAATCCAGACCAGGCTCCCCTGATGACTGATACAGGTTTTGATACCCTGGCCGCTGCACAACCCACTGACCTCCCAATTCGGGTCAATCTTTGCCTGACTGACCGGTGGAGTGCCGATCAAAGCAGTCCCTATGGTGAGCTATCGACCGAACAATGGAAAACACTTATCCGTAAAACTTTTTACGCGGGTATCCCTCAAGTCATTTTCATTGGCGGTGAGCCCACCCTGCGTGAAGACCTGGTTGAATTGCTCCAATACACCGAAGAACTCGGTATGGTTTCAGGGCTGCTCTCTGCTTCTCCCAGACTTTACCAGAACTTCGCTTATCTGAATTCCTTATTGGAAAGTGGTCTAGACCATCTGATCCTCGAATTTGACCCTGAGGGCGGGCAGGATTCTGCTCTGCTGCAGTCCATTTTCGATCAGGACCTCTTCACCTGCATTCGCTTTCCTGTCCACCTTCGCCCTGATTTATTTTCCTGGGCTTGCGATCTGGTAAAAGCAGGTGCAAATGCGCTCAGTTTCTATGCGGCTGAATTAGACGCCCACGACCAGACCGCCCATCTTAACCAGCAATTGACCACAAAAGAAATCGTTATTGAGCACGACTTACCGTTTCCAATCTATCCTGCAGAGGCAAACCAACATCCCCAACTATTCAGCCCTGAAGTTTCAGAGCATGAGTCGCTGTATTACACTGTCCTGCCTGACGGTTCCCTTACCTTGCAAGACTTTCCCTCTCAGGTTCTGGGAAATTTGCTCGTTGCCGATTGGTCCGATCTTGTTGTAAAATCATAAAAATCCAAAGGAGTGTCTATGAAAACCGCTGATTGGCACAATCGATATTTGACGCAGGCTCGATGGACAAAAAATCTTCGCCGCTTTATCTTCGACAAACTTAAAGCTGCTCCAGGTCAAACTGTTCTTGAAGTTGGTTCTGGGACAGGTGCGCTTTTCTCTGATATTGTTTACCAGGGGCTGAGACCATTTGGCGTTGAGATCGACCTGGACCGATGCGAATTTTCAATGAACCACTCGCCGGATGCACCGATGACCTGTGCTGATGGATTCAGACTGCCATTCAAAAACGGAAGCTTCGATTTTACTGTCTGCCACTACTTCCTCTTATGGCTCAAAAACCCCCAGGAAGTAATCAAAGAAATGAAACGTGTCACCAAAGCCGGTGGTTACGTTGTTGCCAGCGCCGAACCGGACTACCTTTCCCGCATCGATTACCCTGAGTTGTTCCAGAATATTGGGACAATGCAGAACCACTCGCTTGCTTTCCAGGGTGTCAATCTGAGTATGGGAAGAAAACTGGGCTGGATGTTCAGAGAAGCTGGTTTGCAGGGGGTTCATCTTGGACTGCTCGCCGGCGAATGGCGTCAGCCTTCATTGGATGCCTTTGAGTCCGAATGGGATATGATCGCCTATGACCTGGGCGGCATGGCTCCTATAGAACGTATTTTGGAGATCAAAGAAGAAGCGATGCAAAGCTGGCTCAAGGGTCAGGCGACAATCTTCATCCCCACCTTTTACGCCCACGGCAGACTGTAAGCTGGCAGTGTAAACCAAACGACCAAAGGAATCCATGAAAAAAACCAGGCTTGTTCTTGTGCTTGT
>CAZYIJ010000069.1:0-10269 GCA_964647425.1 uncultured Anaerolineaceae bacterium | reverse complement strand
AGATTTCGCGGAGTGACTGGAGTTCAGACGTGTGCTCTTCCGATCTGTTTGCTCGTCAACGTTTATGCGGGCAAGCCGGAATGCACCATCGGCCTCTTGCGCAAGTTGGATTAGAGTTTGTGATTGCAGACGGCAGGGAATACACCAGGGCGCCCATAGATCTACCACGACCGGCATCTGGTTTGAGTAATTCACGACCTCCAAATCAAAGGTCTCTTCGTCTACAACAATAATATTTATCGGCATCATAGTTCTGACTCAATTTTATCAGTTAGCTGCGAAAAAAACGTGGGCGGGAAGAAATCTCGTCTGCAAATAGTGAGGTCCGAAGCAAGCTGCCCTCCTTTTTTTTCAGATTTTGAACGTGTGAAGTGAATAATTGCCTTTCTATTCCTCATCCCCATTAGTCACTGCGGGCTGTTTCACTTCCATGACTTCACCACGATGATTCACTACTACCTGAAACCCGACCATGGTCATATACATACGCAGGTCGTATGGCAGTCCTTTTTCCTGAAGTTCACTAAACTGTTTATCACGGTTCTCAAATTGATTTCTTATCACTGCAATCGAGAAAATATCATCCTGACCAAGCAATTTAGCAGTTTGTTCGCTTAGAAAGTCTTCGTTGCCTTCAATTCCCTCTGACATGCGGTTCCAGACCTGTCGGTCGAGTTCGCCAGCAGGTACGTGCCGCTCGAAGTCGCTGTCATCAATCACATAAGTAGGTTCGTCGCCAACATAAGCAACCTGCAATTGCCTGCCGAGCGTATCAAAAACCATACCTTCAAATATCGCCTTTTTCACAGAAGTCCTTTCATTCCTGTTGTGGCTTAAGTATAAAAGTTTAGTATAAGTATTAGGTTAACAATCAGTCTTTAGGTATATCGCCAAATCCGGTCACCACATCCACACGTGTTCCAGTGATCTCTTCATGAAAATATTGGTTGAACGGAACTTTTGGAGTCGTCCAGCGATAAAGCCATTTCGCGTGTTCGTTTTTCATGTTGATACAGCCATTGCTCATAACATGACCCCAGTTGGCATGCCAGAAAGCTCCGTGGAAGGCCACTCCCTCAAGGGTAATATAGCTGACCCAGGGAACACCAGGCAAGTCATAAACGTTGGGATTATGCGGCTCATTGATCATCCGGCGGCAGGGACGCTTGCGGTTCGTCTTCCAACGGCCTACAGGCGTAGAGCCGTCAATCTTTCCAGAGGAGACCGGAGCCTCCCAAACAGGTTTGTTATATTCGTAAGCGCGCACAACCTGGTAGCCAAGTTCAAGCACAATGCGTTTCTGGTCTTGTGGTACTTCAGGGCTAAGTGGAGTAAGTTCTTCAGGTTCGAAACGGCGAATCGTATTGGCACGAACAAAATAAGAGACCAAACTCAAGTCATCCAGCAGTTCGTACCAGGGAAAGCCGTTTTCATCTGTGGTCTTATCTTTGATCCAGAAGTTGTTTTCATAATAAAAGGTTCGATGAATATCCCGAACGTTCGGTTTGCTGTAGACCGGGGCAAGCGGAACGGTGATTTCACCCAGGCAACCTTCTTCCGGAATTGGTCTGCGGTCTATCGGGTTAGGACGATTGTATACTGGCTGAACCCAGGTGGCGTCAACGTATTGACCGGGTGCAAGCTCGTACCAGGGCAATTTTTTACCGTAAATATTGCGGGTGTGAAACATTCTGCTAATTGGCAAAACCTCATCGTACATGAGTGTATCCAATGTGTCAGCCAAATGATCTGGTTCTTTTTTGACCTGCAATTTGAAGCGCAAGATGCGCCCCAGGCGAACATCAGGCCCCCATCCAAACAATGCGGCAGAGGCTGGTGAGGCTTCAGTCATCATCAAACCTAAAGCTCCCAACCCCATAGATTTTAGAAAATTTCTACGAGTCAGTTTCAATTTATTCATGTTCAATAGTGTACGTTAATTGGAATCCCAACGAAAGCCCAGTTGTATAACCAGCCGGCTTGGCTGGTCTCCATATTCACGCAGCCGTGGCTCATTGGATAACCAAAATTGTTATGCCAATAGGTTCCGTGAATGCCATATCCATTGTAAAAATACATCACATACGGTACATCCGGCAAGTAGTAGCCGGGTCCGGTCATATCATCGTAGAGCAGCTTAATGTAAACATAGTAGGTGCCAGTCACTGTCGGTGTATCAGGCAATCCCGTCGAAACCCAGAACCAGTCAATCAGAGTGCTGCCCTCATACGCGTATAGTTTTTGTTCACTGAGGTTGATGTCAATCCATTTTTCGCCCAAAGGCTCCACCCCCGGTGGCAAAAAGGGCTCGGGTTCATAAACATAAGGGATGATCTCAACTGTCGGGATCGGCGTTTCAGTCGGGGTTGGCGTTGCAGTCGGAGTGTTTGTCGGCGTAGGAGTATTGGTCGGTGTCGGTGTGGGCGTGTTGGTTGGTGTACTCGTCGGTGTGGCAGTGTTCGTTGGAGTCAGGCTTTGTTTAACCAGCAAAGCAGTCTCGTTCTTGATCAGAAATTGCTGCCCGGCAACCGGTCGGTCAGGAATAATGCCAACAGAATACAGAGCAAATACGATCAACACAACCAACAATGACAAGCCAAAAATTACCCAGGCTGGTCTCTTTTTTCGTTGAGACACGACCTTAGCTTTCTGAACAGTTTGCACAACTGGAGGAACCTCTGGCAAAACAGCTGGGACCCATTGAGCGGCTGTTTCCTGCCGGGTCCGGCTGCCTGCCCAACTTATGGCTTTGTGTACATGAGGGTTTTTAGGGTCGCTTTCGAGCACACTGTGCAGAAGACTAAGGCTGGTTTCGGGGTCAGAAAGCCCTGCTAAAATCAGCTTTGCGTCGCTATTATCGGGTGAAATTTTCAGCGCCTGGTCTGCCAGTTGCCTGGCAAACACAATATCACCAGCCAGGATGGCTTTTTTTGCCTGGTCTATCAGTATTCCAGCGCTATTGCCTTGCTCTGTCATCGAATTTTCTTAGCCATCAATTTATGGCTGCTGTACCTCTTCGTTATTCATATAACAACTGATCCCTTCAAAAATTCCTTCTGCCAAAAGGTCCGGTCTGGTCGTCAGAATTTCCTGATCCAGATTCATGAAGCCGATCTCAATGATCCCGGCAGTAGTATAAGGGTTGATCTCTTCAAATGCGTGATAAGAGGTCATATCCGTTGTTACTGACTGGTAATGATACCTTAATCCAGTGATATTGGCATAACGGTCTGAAAGACATTCCACCAAACGAGAGGAACTGTGGTCTGTTTTTTGGGAGAAGGCAGCGGCAACTTTGAATCCAGTTGCAGAGTCATTGATGTAATCACAAGAATCAGCATGAATCGAAAGCAGCAGCCCTGCCTGGTAATTTTTTAAGCGCGAATCGAACTCATCCAACAGTTCAACTTCATAGCCTGCGTCGATCAACATTTGCTGTACATAAGTGGCGACATTGCTGTTGATTTCCAGTTCGGTCAGCCCATTGGCACAAACCGCGCCGCTATCGTGACCGCGATGCCCTACCACGATGCCAATTTTATTAGTAGGAAAGTTGTCAGGCAAGATCCCAACCGCCACCTCGGTTTGGGTAATTCCCTCTCCTTCTGTCACAGCATTTGCCACTTTTTGGCCCAGGCTGCCCGGTATAAAACTACCCGGCATCCATAGCGAAAAAAGTGTTGCAGCAATAACATTAGCAAAAATGACTGTTGAAATGGCTCGCCAGATCAAGCTTAAAGCGTTTCTTGCAGATTCTCCTTTTGACTGAGGGAGCGGTTTTTGACGATCGCTGGCTGGTTTGACCCGCCAATTCTCAAAGGGATTCTGTTTCCCCATTCCATATTCTTCTTGCCCCGAAAGCCCGTTGGTCTGAGAGGAAAACTGTCGGTCTTCCTTTTTCAAAGAGAAACCAGGTTGTTTTGGCAGCTCATCAGAAGTTGGCTTATGATGCCAGAATCCTGCCCTGCCGGGATCTTCTTCGTCATCTAAATGGTGCATTTGCTTTGACATAATCGTTCCTGTGTCCAATTTAAGTAGGCAATGTCGCCTTATCTTTGTATAATTGATGTAGCTAAATTCGTTTAAAAGGAATGGTGCAAATCCTATGCCAGAGAAACTCAGCCTGAATGAAAAAGAACAACTGCTTGCCATTGCCCGCGAAGCAGTCAGAGCGACAGCGCTCAATCAGCCCCTGCCCAAGTTGAACCCGCAGGATTATAGCCAGACCTTGAACGATCAAGGCGCTAGTTTTGTAACGCTCACGATTGCCGGCAGGCTGCGTGGATGCATTGGCACGCTGGAAGCATATCAACCCTTATTCCTGGATGTCCAAAAAAGAGCCGTTCAAGCTGCCAGCCAGGATCCCCGCTTCAATCCGCTTACGCCAGGTGAACTGGGAAAAGTCAAAATTGAGGTCTCCCGCTTATCCAAACCTGAACCACTCGTCTACGACACTTCTGATGAGCTGCTAACACTATTGAAACCCGGAGAAGATGGCGTTATCATCTCAGAAGGTCATCGGCGGGCAACTTTCCTGCCGCAGGTTTGGGATGAACTGCCGGACAAAAAGCAGTTTCTTGCCCAGTTGTGCCGAAAAATGGGCTGCAGCCCTACTTTTTGGGAACATAAAAAGTTGGATGTGTCAATCTATCACGTGGAAGAGTTTTCCGAGAAATAACAAATAGGGAAAGGTCGGCGTGTTGAACATGGGGGTAGTGTTTGGATATATGAATTATCCATATCGTTATGTTATCCTTGGTAAGTATCATTAGTAAGGATTGTAAAAAATGAAATACTCCCACATAAGCCTCAGACAAGTCCAATCAGGTATCTCAAAGGTTCTTTTCTTCGGAATCGTTATTGCTCTGTTTCTCCTCACAGCGAGCTGTGTCGTGAATGCAGAGTTAGCACACGATACAACTACCACAGAGCCCACCATGGACATACTGCATATCCCCGGCATCCGGCAGGTTGGGGCGGTCTTTAATCTGCAGATGGAAACCGCAACCTTCACGGATATGCCCGAAGGCGAATATCTTCTCACCAAGCACAACCACTGCAACAATGTCTCAGTCAATATCGGCACACGCTTTGCCGTCCAGCTGGAAGAATCTGTAGACCACCAGCCCTTGGTGATCAAATGCCACGATTCAGCGCCCTTGCTCTACAACCCCGACCTTTCCGGGTTAGACAATGGTATCTGGACTCACGTTTTCGAAGCCGTGAAACCTGGTGAGTGCGACTTCTTCAGAGAATTTCCACGCTACGGGATCAACCTGGCTATCTCCCCCCACAAAAATGGTCCCGGTCAGGCGATTGGTTTGATCGACACATTGCCTGAACTCGATCAAACCACAGCAGGCAAGATAGCCGATATGAGCCCGGAAGAACTCCTGACATTTGTATTGGAATTGCGATCATTAGAGGATCAGAAAATCTTATCAAATCTGCTTTCGCAGGAAGCAATATCATGCCTTGGGTATTTTGCAGCTGGTTCTTCCTTCTACACATGGATGAATGCTCAAACGGCAGCATTGGCAAGTTTTCAACCGCTGGAAACCTATCTCCAATCCAAAGGTGCGACTGAAGCCGAGCGACAAAAAGCGCAACCCGACTTACCCGATCTGTGTCAGCAATACCAGGTAAATATCTATTTGAGTTTTGAAGATGGAACGGGGAGTCACTTTAACGGTTCAAAATGGGTAGAGCTACTTGACGGCACCTATCCTTATTTTGTAACTTTTATAAAGGAGGAAGGTGGCTGGAAGTTGTTGAATGCAACTTACGAGCTCGGCAAAGATCCCTGCAGGCAATATCGGAAGTAAGGCAGATCGCCAAGCAAAAGAAGCTTGCGATGACAGAAGTAACCTCAACATTAGTTCCGCATGCAACTCGTTTAAAAAAAAAGACCGGTTTTTAGTCCGGTCTTTTGGAAACAAATACTTGTCTTTACGCTAGGACTCGGAAGCAGCGTAAGCTTGCCCGGTCAGGTGTGCGACCATTAATTGACTGTAAGCGGTGGTAAGCAGCACACCAACGAAGAACAATATCGATCCCACGGGAGAGATTATGCCAGCCAGGAATATCCCAGCGTAGACAATCAACCATGCAACAAAATTGTTGCCCAGTCGTTTGAAGAATAGCCCCAATTCAAAACCGGAAGCAAAAGTGTCTTTCACTGCAAAATTTGCTGTCATTATGGGTTGAATCAGCATCAGGAACAAGCTATACGCAATCATCAATAAAAAGGCCAGAACAAGAAAGATCACTGCCAGGGCGGAAAGTGATTCATTACTATTTAGCCTGAACATTGGAATGAGTGCGAGTCCCACAACAAGCATGATCGGCAGAGAGTAAACCAATCCAATTAGAAAGAATCGAAATCCTCTGCTCAAGTCTTCACCAAATTCGAAGTCAGGCAGGGGATTAACTTCATTCTGAATGACATTCTTAATTGTTCTGAGAATGTAACCAGTAAATGCCAAACCACCAACCACAGGAATTAAACTAACTAGAATTGGCACGATCAATTTATCGAACCAACGCTCATCATCAAAAATAAAGGTAAATGCTTTTCCAAAATCGATCATAATAAACCTATCGAAACCTTTCCACTTACAAATCAGAATTTTAAAACAAATCCATTATAAACCTTGACGACCAAAGTTCCCCTACCTGGGATACCTTACAGGTTTAGAATGGGTTGAGTTTCTACATTGCTTACAAAATTAGAGCTGGTTGAATTCCTCCACATCCATTACAAACACGGTTGCCCGCTTTTCGTCAGAATTTTCGGGGACAGTCGTATTTTCCCTAACGATCTGCAATGCTTGTGCCACACGCTCATCATCAACGCCGATAATTAGGGTACTGCGGCCGCTACGGAAGAAACCTCCAGTCGAAGCAACGAAAGTGACTCTGAACTTTTCATCTGTGAGTTTTTTGGAGACCCGGTCATTATCCGCGTCTTTGATGATTGCCATTATCAATTTCATATCAATACTCCTCGAAATGATCTACTTTAAGGACGAAGATGGTTACCCCACCAATCATAGTTTCTGCAGGAATTATCATTGGAAAAGGAGTGTAATCCATTGTAGCCGCGACATAACTTACGCGTTTTTTTGCGGCTGCTGATAGGCGCTCGATGATCGCTTCTTTATTATGTTCGTTCGTTGCAATGAGAAATGTGACATTTTTTTCAAGAAGGAAACCGCCAGTGCTGGGTAATTTTACATAAGAGGCACCTTCTTGATCCAAAGCGTGCTCAACAATCTCACAATCCTGACAATAGATTACCGCCAGGATCATCAGGTCAACTTCCGTGTCTACTTGCATCATATGCCTCCGCCGGAATTTTTCTTGATAGTTTTATTCTAACGTAAAAACAAAGATTTCCCAAACGAATTATATAAGTCATTCAAAATTGAATTTTTTTATGCCTGTCTGAACCTGCTAAAAACCTTGGCATAGGCACGGCAAAGATTTTTTTCCTTTTCAATCTGAAAGAAATTCCACCAACTTGATTCTCAATTCTAAATAACATTTCAAAGGAAGGTCAGTTGGACAAAACCACATCGCTCAAAATGCAGCTAATCAAACCAATTGACAATCATGTCTTCCAGGTCATCGTCGTCGACCTCTGATTCACTTACCACCTTGCCAAAAACTGTTCCGCCTGCTTTTCGAGCCGAATCAGGGTCACCTGTCTTGAGCGGATGCCACCACGGCAGGTCTTTGCCATCGGCAACCAATCGATAAGCACAGGTTTTTGGCAGCCAATCCAGATGCCTGGCAAACTCTGGGGTCAGGAAGATGCACTCCGGCACATTTTCGTGTCGATTGGGATAATCAGTACACTGGCAGGTCTCCAAATCAAGGTAGCGGCAAATCACATTGGTGAATTTCACTGCCTTTGTCTTGGGCTCCCGGAATTTGATAAGACAACACTTGGCACAGCCATCACACAAAGACTCCCATTCTTCTTGAGTCATTTTCTCAAAGCTTTTCTCTTTCCAGAACGGTTTCATTTTATTTATTTCCCTCAGCAGGCGGATAAAGTTCCCCCTGGATAAACGGGATTAGTGCCAGTTTGACCGCCATGGCATAAAGTTCAGCCCTTGTGATCAGATCATTGGTCAGCAAACCAACGCCACCGCTAGCCTGTTTGCTATTCTCTCTACCAAACACGATGTCATCAGCTTCACCTTGCTCAACGCCTTGTCTGATCAGGTCAGCAATTTTTTCCGGCAAGATGTAAGAAGCCGAACGCGCGAAACCCCCATTTTTCTTGCCTGCAATGTAGATCCAACTGTAGGCGGCCAAGCTTTCTTCGCCATTATTCAGGGTGCTTAGCCCACCTTCAAGCCCTACCCAATAGTCTGCATCCGGAAGAGTCTCCCGGGCATGAAAAGCACGGTTTCTTGCCCCTTTCAGTGTTTCCTGGCTGCCCATTGGCTGGCTGGACACACCCGAACTAACTTCTGCAGTAAGGAACACAAAATCACGCTCCGGAAAAACTGAATGAAATCCCATCTGGACCGCCTGGAGTTTGCTCGGATTTTCAGAACCAATTACTACGATTTCAGTCATCTTTGATAATGCTCCGAAAACCTCACAGCCCGGCGCGTTCTTTCAGGAGTGTCTGAAGTTCACTGACGATCTCCTCAGATTTGCCCTGCAACACTCTCGCTTGCTCTAACAAATGGGTAGCTCGCTTCTCGTCTTCATATCCTATCAAGTTGATCTTGACATTTAAAGCGGCTGCTTCCAATCCTGCTTTCGCCTGGTAAACACCCGAAGCGGCATCTGAAATGGCATTCAGGTTGCCAATTTCAGCCATTCGTAAGGCCAATTTCATCACTCTTAAACACATTTCTACAGTGAACAAAGGCACAGTAGCAGCAGTAATACTGGCTTCCATAATTGCATTATCACGGATTAAAGCATTTTCCTCTGTATCTCGCGGCAAACGCCGCGCAATGAGGATGCCCTCAAAAGATTTAGCATCCAACTCGATTGCCTCTGTGAGTTTTTTACGCAATTCTTCCCCTTCATCAATTGCCTGCCAGCATTCCCCTTCCACCTCTTTATATTTTGCTTTGCCAGTTGTCAGGCGAGCAACCATCACTGCCAGTGCGCTTCCCAGTGCACCGGCATAAGCGGCTGCAGAGCCGCCGCCTGGTGCAGTCGTACCTTCGGCAACGCGATCCAAAAAGCTCACCTGGGCAGTCGCCCCCTGGTTTTCCTGTTCTGAAAACAAGCGGTTCTCCAGGATTTGATCGTGTTCGAATCCGTCCAACTGCAGGTAATAACGGCCAGCATTGATAAGCGCCCGACTTGGAACCAGCCCCACTATTTCAGAATGGTGAATGCTCACGCCATAGCGTTGCGCTTCACGACGAACGAATTCCGTTACTTGCGCCATCGGCGAACGTTGGTAATTGGTCAGATTCATAGAAACCTGTGCCAGACCATTCACTAATACACCCATTCCCTTAACAAAATGAAACCCTCCGGAAGAATTCCGTACGCGTCGGGCAATTTTTTCAGCGATGCTCACATCGGGCGTGTTCAAAAAGATGTTGTAAGCAATCAGTGGTTGACGGGCACCAATCACCACCGCACCCGCCGGACCCATCACCTTCGGCCCGAAATCCGGCTCGCGGTAAGGTTCTGTAGCGATAGTTTCCTTGATCCCCTCGTATTCACCCCGGCGGATATCCTCTAAATTTTTTCTGTCGATCCTTACAGACGCCTCCTCATACAGATACACCGGAATGTTCAGGCTTTCTGCAACCCGTTTACTCAAGCGTCGGGCAATTTCAACGCATTCCTGCATGGTCACATCAGAAATTGGCACAAAGGGAACCACATCAGCAGCCCCCAGCCGCGGATGTTCGCCCTGGTGCTGGTTGAGATCGATCAATTCGACTGCTTTGGCGATGCCCTGATAAGCAGCTTCTTCCACTCCGGAAGGATCTCCGATAAAGGTCAGAACGGTGCGATTATGGTCCAGATCAGAGTGTTGGTCGAGAATGTGCACGTTTGGAATCTGCGCGACAGCATTGACGATTGCTTCAACCACTTCGGGTCGCCTTGCGTCAGAAAAATTGGGAATACATTCGATGATCTTCATAGCCAGAGCCTCTCCTTAATCAATTGTTTTCATTATACCAAGCAGGTAACAAAGTCATTCTGGACGAACCGATGAGGTTACAGTTTCAAATTTGACTAAGAGGAGAAATAGAACACAAAAGAGAGAGTTCC
>CAZYIJ010000068.1:0-10370 GCA_964647425.1 uncultured Anaerolineaceae bacterium | reverse complement strand
AATAGGACATTTCTAAATTGCTGAGATTAGGACATTTCTAAATTGCCTTGACACAGCTAATGTTGATGAAATTTTCAATTTAATGTCAATTATTTATTCCATTTCAGAAGCTTGATTGATCAAGGAAATAACATTTACTTCAAGCCAGAGCCGGCAACTAATGATGGAGAAATGAAAAAGAAGCAATGTATTTGCATTACTTCTTTTTCGACAGTTCTGATCTTGTGAACTATAAGATGTAGAGAAGTTAGAATTACCTTACTTGATGCCTTCAAGATAGGTTATCAAAGCCTCGGTAATTGCCGAAGATAGACCACCTTCTCCTGAGCCAGTACTTCCTGCAATGCTGTTCTCCGCTTGTTTAGTCGCTTTTTGTTCCGCCGTCATGCCTGAGCCCTGTCCCATGCCTTGTCCAGTGCCAGTACCTGTACCTGTGCCAGAACCAAGCGTAATTCCATTTTCCTGAGCCCAGGTTTGAAGATCTACTTGGGTGAGTGCCATATCATTAATTGCCAAAACTTGTTCTGAAGTAAATGATTGTTCGATTTGAGATATAAGCGCTTCTACTTCAGCTTCAGCGCTGGTTCCTGATCGAGTCAAATTGTCAAAAGCCTGCCACAATATCAACATCTGGGGAGCTTGTTCGACTGTAATGGGGTTATCAGTTTCAGCCAATTTAAGGGAGCCAAAGGCTAGTAATAACCTGTTTGAGAGCGCACCTTCATATTCGTAATTGAAGGTGTTATTCTGAGAAACCTCGGTTGGATCTGCGCTTCGTGAGATTGCAGGAGCGTTCAAATTGTCAGCGCCTGTTTCAGCGGGAATTTCAGATGCTGTATTTTGTTCTTTTGAGCCGCATGCTGTGAGAATGCTGGCAATCATCAGAATCAAGACAAAGTAGCGTAATTTTTTCATTTTCTTTTCCTTCTAAACTTCAAAAATAGGTTATTCATGCCTCAAGGCAACAATTGGGTCAAGCTTTGCTGCCTGAACTGCAGGATAATATCCAAAAAATATTCCAACGATCGCTGCGGCTCCAAAAGCCAAAGGAATGGAGAGGGGCACAAGCGCGGTTTGCATACTTCCAAACTTACCAAAAATATACGATCCACCGACACCCAAAATAACTCCCACCAAGCCTCCGACAAGGCTAAGAATTACAGCTTCCAACAAAAATTGGAGCAGCACGTCAGCAGGTCGAGCTCCTAAAGCCTGGCGCAAACCGATCTCGCGGGTTCTTTCAGTAACACTGACCAGCATGATGTTCATAATCCCTATGCCCCCTACTACCAGGGAAACTCCTGCCACCCATGCCAATAAGTCACGGAAAGCTGCAGTAGTTGCCTCACGAGTGTCAATGATATCTTGCTGAGTTTGAACAGAAAAATCTGGATCGCTTACCTCAACATCATGACGCTCAGCGAGAACGGCTGTAATTTGGGTAATGACACTGTCAATTCTCTCAGGACTTTCAGCTTTTACGTAGATTGATCGAATGCGCTCTGGTCCAATATTCATGCTTGGCATAAATTTAGCAAAAACTAAATTTACAGGAATGTAAATACGTCCGTCATAATCAACATCCGAGACGATTCCCTTGGATTCCATAACTCCTATGACAGTCAACTTGGTTGTCCCTACAGTTACGACCTGACCGATTGGATCTGTGTCCCCAAATAAGTCTGTGGCTATTCCAGAGCCAAGCACCGCAACCTTTGCTTTTCGCTCATCCTCAATCTGAGTGAAATAGCGTCCTGATGCAAGCGGGTAATCCCGAACCTCGGGGAATTCTGCTGATGTGCCAATTACAGAAATATCTCCAAGCGTTTGGTTATTAGCTTTAATATTTTGCGGGGGCGGTGCTTGCTCGGCTGAAACCCCGACAATTCCCACCACCTGTTCGCCAATGGCCAACGCGTCATCATAAAGTAGTGTTCTGGCACTACCAGGGATTCCCTTTGCTGGAGAAACAATCACAAGGCTTGCGCCCAGGGCATTAATCTGTTTCGCGATCTCTGCTTCAGTACCAGCGCTGATTGCGAGCATGATGATAACCGACGCAACGCCGATAATGACACCAAGAGTGGTTAGGAAAGAGCGTGCTTTGTTGAGCATTAGCCCTTCCCATGCGGATCGAAGAATCTTGGACAGTTTCATGCTAATTCCTTCTCACCAATACAGGGGGCGCTTCCTTGGTTGCCATCTGAGTTAATCAAACCATCTTTCACACAAATGATTCTGCCGGCATGCTGGGCAATGTCCGGTTCGTGCGTCACCATCACAATGGTGGAGCCGTTTTTGTGCAGTTGGTCCAATATTTCCATGATCTCAGCTCCAGTTTTAGAGTCAAGGTTCCCGGTTGGTTCGTCGGCGAGGATCAAGGGCGGGTTGTTAACTAAAGCGCGTGCAATGGCTACCCTTTGTTGTTGACCGCCTGATAATTGATTGGGGTAGTGATCCAGCCTGAAACCCAAGCCTACGGATTCAAGCGAGGCAATCGCACGCGATCTGGCAACAGATGCTGAAATATCTTCCGTGGGGTCATAGAACATGGGGAGCATCACATTTCCCAAGGCGCTTAGACGAGGCAATAAATTGAAGGATTGAAAAATAAAACCTAACTTTAGATTTCGAATTTCGGCAAGTTGATTCTTATTCAGTTGACTCACGTCCTGATCTTCCAACTCATAAGTGCCTGATGTTGGCCGGTCAAGACATCCGAGAATATTTAAAAGTGTTGATTTGCCAGAGCCAGAGTGTCCCATAATTGCTACAAATTCACCATTTCTGACCTGCAGATCAATGCCCGCAAGGGCATAGATTGCGGCGTCAGATTCACCATAAACCTTTGTCATTTCTTTCGTTTCGATCAGAATGCTTTCCATCGTATTTCCGTTGGTTTTTTCAATTACTCGGTTTCAATGCTGCCAGTGCTGACAATGTCGCCGGCTTCAAGACCGGTCAAAACCTCGGCATTAGCAAAGTCCCGCAAGCCAATGGTGACAGGCGTCAGTTTTAATGAGCCATCATCTTGAACAACAAAGACCGCGTAAGACTCTGGCGTAATTTCGCGTAGTGCCTGGATGGGTATGATGAGAGCGTCTTTGGCTTCTCCAGCGATTATTTCAACATCTGCTGTCATACCTATGTACAAATCAAAAGATGGTTTTTCAGGGAGGGTACCCCAAACAACGACGACAAGCGAACCATCGATCGTTTGCAAAGATGGCTCTATGACGGCAACTTCACCTTCAAAAATGGTTTCAGGATAAGCAGAAAAAGTATAGATGGTGCGATTACCAACTGCAAGCACTGACAACTCTGCATCATAAATCAAATCACCCATGGTGTTTTCATCCATTGATGTAAGAGTCATCACGGGGCTAGTGCTCACACTTTGACCAGATACAAGATTCAAATTACCAACAATTCCGTCAAAAGGAGCAAGTAGGCTCGTGTTTTCCAGTGCAATTCGCGCGTTTTCATAGGCAAGATAGTCAAGTTTTAACTTGAAAAGTGGGGTTCCTTCTGTTGCAGCAAGACTTTCTGAAAAACGCTGGATGTCTCCTGATTTCACAATTTCAAGTGCGGTTTGCGCTTCGTCTAAATTTGCCTGGGCGATTTCCAGATTTGCGATCACTTTTGTTTCGCTTGAATCGACCGGTTCTAATTCATAATAAGCCAATTCAGCTAACAAATTGTCTAATTTGATTCTTGCATCAGCCAATGCAGCCAATGCTCTTGCTTTGGCAAGGTCTGTGTCCGGCACGTATAGGTATAAGGAATAATTGTATTCAGCCGCCTCAACTGCCAATTGTGCGTTTAAGACAGAATTTTTCAATATCGCCATTTCGTTTTCATAGCCGTTTTGTGGCACATACGCATTCAATTCTCCGAGAGCTTTGTCATATGCGATTTGCGCCTCGGAAAGCTCCAGTTGGTACCTGGCAATTCCTGAGGGTGAGAATAAGGATTCGATGTTTACTTCTGCTTGGGTAAACGATGCTTGCTGGGTTGAATTATCTAAACTCGCAAGGATATCACCTTCAGCAACCTATTGACCAGCCGAGATGTTGACAACCGAAACAACGCCACTGGTTCTAAAGCCTAATTGAATTTGAGAAGAGGAAATCACACTTCCGGTGCCGGCGGTACTGACAACCAGGTCGCCTTTGCGTACTTTTGTGGTTTGTAGAACAGGCGCTTCTGCTTCAGCTTTTTCTTTGGCAGATTGGGAAAATAAGAGTGCGCTGACTATTGCAGCGATCAAAATTAATCCAGTGATTATCCAGGCAGTTTTGTGTTTTAGAAATGTTTTTTTCATTGTCAATTCCCTAAACTCAATCAAATAGGTCTTATGTAGTAAGTTTCTACAATATAAGTTTACTCATCAATTTTTATAGAATTTGGAAAGTATAAAAGCCGCTTATTTAGAAGTTGTGAAGATTGTACAAGCCGATAAGGATATTCCAGTTTTTATCCAGATTTTTTTATTATTTATAAAGAAATCAATCATCAGATTCTTTCCTGCTCAAAATCACTTCATGATGATTGGGAAGATTAGCTTAAATTCTGCTGTGAAAATGACAAAATCTAGAGTTGTAGTAAGACCCTTGGTAATCATAATGTTTGTAAACGTCCGAGGTTGGTAACCGTACTTAGAAGCGGTCAGTGAGTAGATACCTTCTGGCAAGCCAATGCTATAACTACCATCGGCAGCGCTGTAAATGTTGCTGCTATAGCCCGCGCCGTTATCGGCAAAAATCTCAGCACCTTCAACCGGCGAGAAACCATCGGTTGTGACAGTGCCTAGCAAGGTTCCCATTGAGCACAATCCAGAAGCAAAGTTTACCGCAGCCAAAGCATCGATCTCACCCCAACCAGTAGCAAAGTTTGGAAAATTGGTGGGAGTCAGAGAGGAGCCGTCATCATAAATCATGTCAACCGCTGTCTCTTCAATGATTGTTTCTGTTGTAGCATAGTCACCAATGAGACAGGGTGCAGCCTGCCAAATGAGGGCAACCAAACCAGCTACATGTGGGGCGGACATGGAAGTGCCACTCAAATACCCATAATATGTATCACTGCCGCTTAGGGATGAGCGAATGTATACCCCTGGGGCAAGCACCTGAGGTTTCATCATTTCAAATCCATTGATAGCGTTTACCGTATCCATATTATCGGTGGGACCCCAGTTGGAGTGGATGGCGTAAAGACCATTTTGCTGACCAGTAGATCCGACCCCAGTCACATTACCAGAGCGAGCGGGGTTCCCAACAGTGTTGAGTCCAGGAGGAGCAAAGTAACCGCAGTTGGAAGCGTTACCATTGGAGAAGATTGGATATATGCCGGCAGCAATCCAGGCATTAATAGGACCTTCGTACCAAGGGTCGTAGGCTGTCCCGCAGTCACCCCAGGAGTTATTGACCGCGTTTGGGCGCAAATCCGGATTAGCATTGTTACCAGTCAGGTCAGTTGGTGCAGCAATGAATTCACCGCAGCCTAAAAGTGCTGCATCCGGGCAAATTCCATCCGGGCAGCCAGCGCAAGCGATCCACTCGGCTCCAGGGGCGATGCCGATCTGGTTAGCACCGCCATCATCTCCAACCATAATGCCCATGGTGTGTGTGCCGTGACCGTGACCATCCCGCGGAACGTTGTCCAATGGTTGATAAGGGTTATACCAGTTGTAGTTATGATCAAAGCTTCCATCACCGTTGTTTCCGCGATAAGAGCCGACCAGAGTTGTGTGTGAATAGCGCACGCCGGTGTCGATGTTAGCAACTACCATACCTGTACCGTCATAACCAAGAGCCCAAGCTTCTGGAGCTTTAACGTGCGCGATGTTTGGTTCGATGGCATTCAGATCATTGTCCGTTGTGGCAGCACTTTTTTCTGGTTCGTAAAGAATATAGGACTTGCGACTTTCTATTTTCTCAACACCAGTAAATTTGAGTAGATCACTCAATACAGAATTAGTTGAACTAGTTACAAGGATTGAATTATTGATCCAAAAGCTCTTATATTCAACTTTGCTGTTTGTCAGGTATTTTTGCACTTGAGCTTGGGTTTGGTCAGATTGTTTTTTAAGGGTATCATAAACGAACCATCCTCGCTCATTCCAGTCCAAAAAATACGCTTGGGAGAGGTCAGTATCATTTTTAAATTCGATCCAGTAACTTGCTGTACCTTTTGTGATAATTTCATTGATAACAGCTTGATCAACGATCACATTTTGTTGTTGAAAGATTGTGTCAGCATTAACGGCCGATGGTGCATAATTAATTGTTAATCCTATTAGTAACAATAAGTAAAAAATTTTGTTGTGGGTAAATTTCTTCATTTTCTGTCTGTTGAGTTGTAGGCTATCGAAAACATTATAAACCTTACATGTTGTAAATGATGTTGTCTGCGATTGTTTTTTGATAAGGTAACATAAGTTTCGCACATTTAAAAAGGACATGGTCCTGAACACTTGGTAAGATCAAGTTGACAAACCAAACCAACCAAGGAGAACAGAACCATGTCAAACGAAATTGTACAACTAAATGAGCAGGTAATAAGAACAGAACTGAAAGAACTGGTTCGTCAAAGTGTCCAGGAGGTGCTCAATAGCCTGCTGGACGCGGAAGCAGACCAACTAACAAATGCGCGCAAGTATGAGCGCACAGAGCAGAGGCAAGATACACGGGCAGGGCATTACACCCGCAAATTGCTGACTGGAGCTGGAGAAGTAGCCTTAGAAGTGCCCAAACTACGCACTTTGACATTTGAAAGCGCTATCATTGAACGCTACAGACGCCGTGAAACCAGTGTGGAAGAAGCGCTGGTGGAGATGTATCTGGCAGGAGTCTCCACCAGACGGATCGAAGACATCACGGAACTGTTATGGGATGCAAAGCTGAGTGCCGGGACGATGAGCAGGCTCAACGGCAAGGTCTATGAGCAGATCGAAGTCTGGCGGAACAGACCGCTCAGCGGAGCCTATCCCTATGTTTACCTGGATGGGATCTATCTGAAGCGCAATTGGGGTGGGGAATACGAGAATGTGGCCATTTTGATCGCTATGGCGGTCAACCAACGAGGAGAAAGGGAAGTCATTGGTGCCACTGAGGGGATGAAAGAAGATAAAGAAAGTTGGCTCGGCTTCCTACGTCACCTGAAGGAAAGAGGCTTGCAGGGCACACAGCTATTTATTGCCGATAAATGTACGGGTCTGATTGAGGCCATGGCTGAGGTGTTTCCCCGGGCTCGCTACCAGCGTTGCATCGTGCACTTTTACAGGAATGTATTTTCAGTGGTACCCAGGAAGAAGGTGAAAGAAGTATCAGCCATGCTGAAGGCGATTCACGCCCAGGAAGATAAAGAGGCAGCTCTGAAAAAGATTGGCGACATCATCGAGAAACTAAAAGACTTGAAGCTGAATGAAGCTGCTGGGAAGGTAGAGACTGCGGCTTATGAAACCCTGACTTACATGGACTTCCCAAGAGAGCATTGGCGACGTATTCGAACCAACAATGCTATGGAAAGGCTGAACCGGGAAATCAGGCGCAGAACGAAAAGCGTTGGCGCGTTTCCGGATGGACGCTCTGCCCTGATGCTTGTATGTGCCCGACTCAGATACATCGAGCAGTCTGAGTGGGGTCAGAAAACGTACTTGAACATGCAGCATTTGGAGGATTACCAACCAAGTGATTCCTAAATGTGCGAAAAATACTTGACATTACCTGTTTTTTTCAGAATTGCATCTACACAGGATTTCTTCAAAATTATAAAATGCAAACTCTTGAGACTAGCTTAATGGTTATGATTAAATAGAATCATCTACCACTGCCTATTACTTACATGAGGAAAACGCTTCAAGAATAAAGAAAATAAATAGACAAAGTTTTCGAGTATTTGGGCGAGACAAAATAGGTTCAGAAGGATCAGAAAGCATAGATCCTTTCTCCATATTAACGTATCAGTAACGGTAGGTAAATTTTGTTATAATCAACTAAACCGATAGTGTAACCGTCACCCTCTTTAATTCTCAGAATACTGCCTGCTTCTATTGTAATTGTCAAACTAGCGGCTCCAACTTCGGATGGAAATATCTGAAGTAGTTCATTTCTCAATGCCGCTTGTCCAAAAGTCTGCACTACCGATTCTACACGAATCACATGATCACCTTCCTCAACTATGGTGGCAAAAAACTTAAAAGTTCCTGTTTCGTTCGCCAAAATATTGCCCATTAAAACATCATCTATATAAATTGAGACGGTTTGAATAGGCGGGAAGTAAAGACCAGTAATTACAAAAAAGCTATTCGGTGCTCCTTCATAGTAGTTACTGAAGAAGATCGAGGAAGGTCGGTCCATTTCATCTACTTCGATAAGGTCAACTGGCAAAGTCTGGATCTGGTAATTGAAACCCCAACAGGCTGCAGAGCCACTTTCAAACATTGCACAGGTGCTGTCGCCACTAGCCGTAACACTCGATGAGTTACCAGATAACCCTACTACATCTACAGGAGTTACTGATGTGTAGTTATCGTAAGTCCCATCACCCAGTTGGGAGTAAGCGTTCTCTCCCCAGCACTGTACTGCTCCAGTATCCTCAATCACAACGCAGGTGTGCTGATTCATTCTTGATGTATTACCCCCAGTTGAAATCAGCTTGACTTTGCCTCGGAGACCTTCGACTGGAAAGACCTCCCCCTGGTTGTATTCATAACCGGAATAATTGCCCCAACAATTTATATTTCCTAGATCGGTTCTTATACAAGTTCTGTCCCCGCCTGAATCAATTTCTACAGCATCGCTTTTTGGATAATTAATTGGAGTAGGGCTCGGGCGATATTCAAAATCTAGAAAACCTAAACCCAACTCACCATTGTAATTTACCCCCCAGCAATAAGTTTTCCCTGATGATATGCCACAGGTGTGATCACCACCATTGGCGAAATCAGAAAATTCGCCTTGAAACGTTACCTCTGTTGGGAATGGCACTATGGTGGGACCATCTGGTGGAATCGGACTTCCAAGCTGTCCGAAGTTGTTAGCCCCCCAACACTTAAGTTTGCCATCTTCAAGGAGCGCGCAAGTATGCGAACGTCCACAATCTATTTTCACTACACCTTTTAGGCGCTCACCATCTTTTTCAAGAATAACAAATTGAGGTGTAGATAAATTTTCTTCTGTAATCTCAAGATGCCCAGTTCCAAGCATACCGAACACATTTCTTCCCCAACACAACACTTCGCCAGAATTGAGAAGACTACAAGTATGATAATTGCCAGCAGAAATTTGTTTAGCGTCCAAAACAGAATCTACAATTAATGTTGGATCTTTTGTAAAGTTTATGGATCCATTTCCCACTTGTCCATTTAGGTTACCACCCCAACATTTGATACCTCCGTCCAAAGTAAGTGCGCAAGTATGATTTTCTCCAGAAACCACATCGGAAATTCCTTCTGGAAAAACGTTTGCATCCAAGTGGATAGGTAATTGTCTACGGAAAAAAGAGCCGTCTCCGAGTTGCCCTTGAGAATTACCGCCCCATGATTTTATGGTTCCATCAGATAACACGACATTACTGTGGTAATCCCCTGCTGAGATTGCTACTGCACCTTCAGTGCCAGCGACAAGAGTAGGTATTTCAACGAATGTTGTGCTTCCATTACCTACTTGCCCCTCTTGGTTATTGCCCATGCAATAAACTGAAGGTACACTATTTACTTCGAATATCATACACTTGTGTTCTTTTCCTAATGACACAGCTCGAGGAATTCCATTTTCTATCGATATATAGGTGCTATATTCATCAATGGCATAACCACCCCAACAGACCAATTCTTGGTCATTGGTTTCTGTAGAGCCAGTGATTGCACAGCTTGTTGAATATTCATCTAATGAGAAATCAACGACATTGCTAAGTCCAGCGACCTTCAACGGGATCTTCTGATCTTGACCCCAACAGTATAATTCACCATATTCGGTTAACACACAGCTGTGTGAACCATTGGATTTTATCGATCTCGCCTCCGGAATAGTAGCAATTAATGCCGGTTCCTGTATCACGACCCATTCGTAATAATCCAATCCCCAGCAGTAAATCTCACCACCACTTTTTAAACCACATATGAATCCATTCCCAATTCCTACCGAAATTACATCAGAATCCATATTTATGACTGCAATTGGAACACCTTCATCTCTAAAGATTGCTGGATTCCCTAATTGCTTATTGCCATTTGACCCCCAACATTTGAGTGTTCCTTGACTGTTAATAATGCAAGTATTGCCAGATCCTGCCACAAATTGTGTTAGTGCTTCCTCCTCTAGTCCGGGAACTCTAGCAGGAGTAGAACGAGAAATAAAGTTGTAATT
>CAZYIJ010000067.1:0-10717 GCA_964647425.1 uncultured Anaerolineaceae bacterium | reverse complement strand
TCAATATGAATTCCCTGCCTACACAGTTACTGACTTGTATCTTTGGGTGCTGGACAAACAGCAATCTTTGCTTGAAGAATACGGTACTCCTTTTAAAACAGAAAACGTGGTTGACTTTGTGGCCAGTCAGGAAGGCAAACAAACCAAAACCTCTGGCATTGCAGCTGACCAAGAATTAGATAAACGGTTGACTGGTAGGTATGAGGGTCAAGAAGATTGTCTTTTCCGCGATATCCTGGTTGGTGTGAGCCATTCTGACCCTGACCTTTTGGCACAGCAACAGGCAATCTTGATGAACCGCTGCACTGATGGGAACATCATGGGATTGCACGTGATGGTTCAAAGTGACCAGGCAACACCAGCAACTGAAGCAGAACTGGAAACAAATTTTTACCAGCGATTGAATGACAACCAAATGAAGGGGCGTTTTCTTACTATCCGTGGGAATGTCAGCAAAACCTTACAGGAATTTGGACTGCTGAGCGATATTTTGGTAGTGAAACTCAGCTTCCCGCCAGGAGGTTCTGTGTTTGACCGATTGTCATCAGGAGTGATCAGCCTGCTCCAAAGCAGCCGCCGACCAGTTGTGTTTGTCAAGGAGGCAGCTATGCGGGTGAGCCGCATTCTGCTAATTTATGATGATAGCGAAAAAGCCCGGGAAGCCTTATATATTGCGGCATATTATGGCGCTCGGTATGGTTGTGGACTTCACATCCTAATGCCGGAGAAAGACAGCAAATCCAACGAAGAGGCAATTGATTTCGCACAAGAATATCTTAAATCTTTAAATCTGGATTATCAGACGGTTATGCTTTCCCATAATGAGCTGGCTGAAAATCTGACGACCTTCATTGAAGAAAACTCAATTTCCACTGTTATGTTGGGTGGCTATAGCACTACAGGTTTGCTGGAGCGAATATTCAGCTCCACAATAGATCACGTGCTTGAACTAAGCCCCGTACCTGTGTTGGTCTGTTAGCTACATCAAGTGCGTTTCAATACCAAAAGTGTGCGATCGTCCTCGAAGAAATCGCCACCTTGAAATACTTCCAAATCGTTCTGAAGCTCTGAGATTACCTTTTCAGGTTCTAATTCTGCTATAGATTTGAGGAATCGTGGAAGACGTTCCTGCCCATATTCCTGCCCCTCGGTGTTTGTTGGCTCACTGACCCCGTCGGTGTAAAGCACTATTGATTGACCATGTTCAAGCTGAAAATCGACATCGGTCAACGTGATTGGCTCAAGTAACCCCAGCGCGATTCCACCTTTGGGTAGTTGTTTTGCAGCTTTTTGGGCGGAGTCTAGAATGTAAGGCGGGTTGTGTCCAGCAATCGCATAGGTTAACTTACCGCTGTTTTTGTCAAGGATCATGTAAATGAGGGTAACGAAAAACGATTGGGTTGAGTCAAGTTGCAGGAGTTGATTCACCCGTTCTAACGTTCGAGCAGGCGAGGTGAAATCTCTCGATACTGCTCTCAAAAGCGTTCGGGATACCGTCATGTACAGCGATGCCGGAAGACCTTTGTCAGAAACATCAGCAATGATCAAGCCAAATCTGCCATCATCCAGAGGGATGATGTCGTAAAAATCACCGCCAACCTGCCGGGCAGTTTGCCATGCCACTGCCAATTGATAACCGGGAATTTGAGGTAGTTTTTCAGGCAGGAAGGTCTTTTGAATTCTACGTGCCAGGTTTAGTTCCTGTTCGGTTTGACTGCGCTGCTGTTCAATCGACTGCATGCGATAATTTTGAAACGCCAAGGCAATCTGACTGGAGGCACGGGTCAGGAAATCTTGCCTTCTCCGGATAAAATTATGTTCTTCGTCGCAGGCGAGCAGAAATCCATAAAACTCGTCTCCAATTTCAATGGGAAACACCAAAGTTTTTATGCGGTGGCGAGGATGTAACTCCAATTCCAATTCAGAAAGCTTGCAGAACATATTGTCACTGAGAGCGTGATCTTCCTGATCAACAATCAACTCCAGGATTTGTTCCATCTCATTTTTGCTGAAGAGATTTCCTGCCTTACCCTTGACATAGTCCTTTTCATCTCCGCGAACGATCAGGTCATGCAATTTATAATTCTGCTCTTCTTGCTGATAGGCTAACAGTGCCAAACCGCTTAGATTACACTCAGTGATAACCCGCATGCAAGCGTCGTTTAGTGCCGTATCAAAGGCCTCTGTTTGCTGCAAAACATTCCCCACTTCCCGCAACCGCAGAGAAATACGGTACTCTTCCCGCTTGTCTTCGAGCATTTGAATGTTTTGAAGGCTTATCGCGGCTTGCTGAGAGATTCCTTTCAGGATGGAGAAGCGGTCTTTGTCCAGCACCTGTTCCGGTTCGGCAGGGGTGAAGGGGTCGTTGCTGAGGTGAAGCAAGTAGCCGAGAGTCTGGTCCTTGGTTTGGAGTGGAAACGTCAAGATGGTCCCATTTTCAGTAAGTTGGGGCAGGAGCAGTAATAACTCAGGAAATTCGCCTGCCCGGGCGACAGAAAGCTGAGGGGTTTGATCTGTAGAACCAATCAGGGCATTACGGTCAAAATTGAGCGGAAGCGAGGCCATTGGGCATAGGATCTGCGGGCAATGTAGATTTGGAAGGCTGAGAGTGTCGTGATTTTCAGTTTCCAGGACCAGACCAACAGCTACTCCACCGATCAACTCAATCAGGATTTGCCCAATTTTGTTGGTAAGGTCGTCCAGTGAGGTCAGGTTTTTGGTCTCAATCGCCAGATCGAGCAGAATTGAAGTCAACCAAGCTTGTTTGTCTTTTTCTGCTTCGACGCGCTGCTTATCCAAGGCTGTGCCAATATAATCTGCAAAAGTTGAGCAGATATTTACGGAATCCTGTCCGTACCTGCCAGCGGAGCCAGCATGAAAGGTCAACACCCCATATTCCTGCTCCTGGTAACTGATCGAGGAAGCCACAGCGGAAAAGTCTGGCGGCATATTCATGCCAATTTGTACTGGGTCAGTCAACACGTCAACAGGTTTGATCGAACCATTATCGCGACTTGAAACCTGGGCAAACCAAACATCTGCTTTAACCGTCTGGTTTGGCGTCAGTTGACAGACCTCAGGTTCTCTGCACCAATAGTCATTCAGGATCAATCCATCTTGATCTTCACTTTTTTTCCAAAAGCCGATAAAGTCAACCGGAAGAATCATTGGAATTTGTTCGATGACGTAACAGATCAATTCCTCTGGCTCGACGTTGCGGGAAATCCGTTCTGCAGTTTCCCTGTACCTTTCAACAAGGTTTCTATGCCATTGTGAGGTCTTGTAAAGGTTTGCATTGCGCAGAGCAATAGAAATTGATTGCGAAAGGATTTCCAATTGCTCAACATCCTGATCACTGAAAGCGTTGGGCTTGTCACTTTGGATGTCAAGAACGCCCAGCATTTCTCCCTGGAATTGAAGAGGAAGTGATAGTTCTGAGCCTTGCATTGTGTCATGATTTGAATCAGGCCGGTAATTGGGATCTGTTGAAATATCATTAGATAACTGGACTTTTCTTGAACGAGTTGTCAGAGGGATCAGTCCGGGTTTTGCCTGAACTGGATATGCTATTTGATTCTCTTCGTAAAAATCAGCTTTCAGGCCACTACCTGCTCTAAACACGATCATTTGAGATACAAAGTCAAGCAAAAAAATGTGTACAAGTGGATAACCAAATTGAGTGTGGATCGATCTGGTCACCTCTTGAAGCAATTCATCAAGGTCAAGGGTGCTGCTGATTGAACGGTTGATATCTGAGATGATACGCAGTGTTTCAAGCGGCAGAGAGGAATTGTTTCTTTTGATCGTGTTTTCTTGCTGAGTGGACGGGAAATTCTTGATCAGGGTTAGTTGATTGCCATTGCCTGTGTTAGGTTGGTAGATGACCTGGTCCATCAATTGGTGGATGAGGAAAATACCCAACCCGCGCTCACGGCGATCTTCCAGGGGACCATCGAGGTCAGGCTTCGGAACTGAGTCAAGATCAAATCCGACTCCATCATCCTGGAGGATGATCTTCATTTCTGACTCTGTATGATTTAAAAAGATCCTGATTTTGCCCTGGGGTAGATTTTTATAGGCATGATCGATAATGTTCGAGCTGGCTTCGTCTACCGCAAGATCAATTTCGTAAATCTGTTTAGGCGTGAAGGGAAGTTTTTGGGCATAGGCGCGCACAAATTCTGAGATTTGAACTAAATTTTTACTGTCAGCAGGAAAAGTTGCCGAATCCATGGCATAAGTCCATCCGGAAAGGCATTATAACATGAGCATCAGGTAAAATAAGCGTATGGATAAGGATAAGAAAACCATCCGCATCAACGATCTGGCAAAAGATGATCGCCCGAGGGAACGTATGCAGGCAGAGGGCGTGCAGGCGCTGACCAATGGCGAATTGTTAGCGATCCTGTTGAACAGCGGCAGCCGCGAAGAGAGCGCGATCGACCTGGCAAATAAGATGCTATGCGATTTGGGCGGTTTTAGCGGCATTCACAGGGAGGATCTGTCCCGTTTGATCGAATTCAAAGGAATTGGTTTGGCAAAAGCAGCCAGGATAAAAGCAGCTGTGGAGGTCGGCTATAGACTTTCGAAAGAAAGTGAAGACCCAGCCATTTTTATCAAAACCCCTGAAGATATCGTAGATTTGGTGGGGTTTGAGATGAAGGGATTGGGTCAGGAACAACTATGGGTGCTCCTGCTCAATTCGCGCAATAAATTCCAGGGAAAAGAGCGCTTGTACAAAGGATCACAGGACGCTACAACTGTGCGCGTAGCCGAAATTTTCAAGGAAGCGGTCAGGAAGAATATGTATGCGATTGCCCTGGTACATAATCATCCTTCTGGAAACCCGAGTGAAAGCCCTGAAGATGTCAATCTGACACGAGCGGTCATTGAAGCCGGCAAAATTCTTGACATCCGAATTCTTGATCACGTTATCATCGCTGCGAATAATCACACTTCAATTCGGCGCAATCACCCTGACCTTTGGACGTAGAGCAGTAAGCGAGTATTGGCTGGAGACGTGTTGCGATTTTTTACTGATAGTTCAAGAAAGTCGATTTGATCTAAACTCCGGCCGCCCTTGTGCAGGTTTCCAGGGTTGTAATAAAAAAGTAGGGATATTCCCGTGAGGCCACTTACCGAATGCGGTGGATTATGCCGCCCACCAAGCTATCCGGAGAGCCCCATCAGCGTTTGATCAGCGGTAGATAAATTGCATCCTGCAGAATTTCGTAAGCACCCATATCATAGCCATCTCCTACCGGGCGAGAGACGTTGTTTATGGAATTGGATAGACCGGACCCACAGGCGTCGATGGCAGGGCTGTTTGAATAGAGAAAATAGTTATGCCCATATCCGGGATAATACAGCAGCGGGTCAATAATGTCGCCAGCATAACCAGTTTGATCAATGTTACATATTGCCCAGGTGGGTTCTTCCATGAAGCCCCCATAGTCGTTTCCCCAGGCAATCGATTGATAAACAGCATAAACAGGTCCCACATAGCCAGCCCCGTTTTGATTATAGGCGAGCGTGACATGCACCAGTCTGAACTCCCCACTGTTATTGCGAATACCCGCCCCTCCAATGGAGGGAGAACCAGATGTGTTGTGATGGATAAACGCGTTACTAATGATAGAACTGGAATCTGTATCGAACTGGTAAATGGCACCACCATACTCGGCACTGTTATGGTGCAGGTAGGTCTGGTCCATGATCATAGTACTATCGTTAAGGTAAATTGCACCGCCGTATCCAGTTGGTGCCTCATTATAAGAAAAACTGCTGCATTCTTTTTGGTAAGGATTACAGGCTTCTGCAAGGATAGAAGCATTATCAGGCGAGAAGTCTGCTGTGCTCATCCAATTGCCAGTGTAAGTGGCGGAAATATCCAACGTGGACTTGTTGAATGCCGCAATGGCACCACCGTTGTCGCTGGCTTGATTCTGCATCATGACACAATTGTCAGCATTCAGCGTGCTGTTGTTCAGGTAAACTGCGCCACCGTGACCGTCAGTTGCCTGGTTCATTTCGTAAAACAAGGCACCATCGCATTCCACATAAGCATCGCTGGCTGCATAAACAACGCCGCCATTATCAGCTGTGTTCGATCGTACGGCAGGGAAGGTGTTGATGTAATTATTAAACCAGACCTTTGTGCCCGTACCCACATAAGCAACACCGCCATTGCCGTCTGCATCGTTATCAGTGACCAGTAAATCTCCGTAGAGATCGAACAAGCCGCCAGCATTGCCATATAAAGCACCGCCATCCAACCCAGCACTGTTAAATCGAACCTGCAATTCATAAAAATAATTAGCATACAAACGCACCTGGGCAGCAGCTCCCATATAAATTGCCCCGCCGTTTCCCGCGGCATAATTACTTACTATATGACTCTCGGCGATCGTTGCCTCCAGCGTGTACCAGCCCGGCACCATAAATGATAAAGCACCGCCGTTTGCATAGCTTGTATTATGAGCAATGTAAAACATATCTGTAATCGTTAAATTACCAGACTGAACGTTGATCCCGCCCCCGTTCCCTATAGCTGTGTTGTAGTAAACTGACAAGTTGTTAAAAGTAACATTTGCGCCATCTATATGCACAGCACCGCCGCGACCAGCGCTTGAGTTGTGATGAAAGGACAGGGTACTGCCAGTCAATTCGGTATTGTCGCCCACAAACATGCCCGCACCATGCGGTGATGCCAGTTCTGTGTATCCCCCGGTAATTTCCAGAACTTCCAGGGTGACCGTCAGGTTTGAACCGATGTTCAACACTCTGTTCACATTACTTCCATGAATGACTGTTGTAGCGGTTGATCCACTACCGCATCCATTATATGCGCCTCGAATAGTGATGTTTTTATTGATGGGTACATATTCGTAAAATGTGACACCACCCTCAAGCAGCAGTCGGTCGCCAGGGTTGGCAGCGGCCAGGGCTGCTGCGATCGTGGGATAGGTACATGGCGCACTGCCTACCGTTCGATCAACCGCAATGGTGCTGTCGGGTGCCTGGGGTTGGGCTGCATCTGTTTCATTTGCGACCATGGATTCATTTGCCTGCTGCTCTTCAGCTTGTGCTACCACAGCCGAGGGGGCTTGTGCTGAAAGGTTAAGCAGCAATCCAATTGCCAGCAACAAAGGCAAACTGGTTCGGGTTATCCAATGCTTGCGTTTCATAGTGTCTCTCCCATTTCAAATATTCAATTGTATTAACGAGTTTCTTAGCTCAAAATTAGATTAATATAGAGGATGTTGTAAAACTGTATGAATCCCAAGTGCTGCATTATGCAGAAGTTAATTTTATTGTACCATCATAAAAGATAACTATGGCATTGTCAATGAAAATTCATAATAAAAGATCAGAATATTCACACAGACTACAAGGATCTGCAAAATATCCACACCTAATTTACTTTACTATTAGATAGGGCTGTCTGGATAGAGAAAATAGTTATGCCCGTATCCAGGATAATACAGCAGCAGGGAATTTCTTAGTTCAATGGACTTTTACAGTTTGGACAGATGGTCTCAACTTTTTCTACAACAAAACCACAATTTGAACAAGTATGGGGTTGAACCTCTCCAAGAGGAGCACCACAAGCAATACATCGACCAGCTGCGATTTCGTTAGCAGTAAGGCAATATGGGCAAACAGTGCGACTTAACCGGGTGGATAAGGCATGACCGGTGCCGTGTTCACGGGCAGTCTGATCAATGACTTGCCAGATCTGGTCTTCGAGGGTGATCGATTCAACGTCCTGGACAATATCATCCAGGCGGTTGAGTAAAGAAAGCGGGTTACGAACTGCGCTTAGAGCAGAGAATCCCAGACTGGCAGCCAATCCCAGCCAACTTTGTTGACCAAGGCTGATGCTTATTCCATCGGCAACCCTTGAAATAGTGGCAGTCATGGCAGTTTGCCCACCGGACCTTCGATTTAGTCGGGTAGCTATCTGTACTGCAAGGTTGTCTTTGTCACCGATTTGCTGAACCTGGTAGTTTCCGCGGTGAAATGTAGCAATCAGATTGTTAGCGATTTGGCGGGGATCGATATCTCCATGATAGATGCGTGTACTCATTTTGTTCCTTCTGACAGGCTTAATAGATTCGATTATAATCGGAATGCTTAAAGGTCTCGAGATGAATAAGGTTAATGATAAAACTGTTCGATTCGCAGCTGGTATGATTGTTCTGATTGTGCTGCTTTTTATTAGCTTGTTGCCAAACCTCAATCGTTCGGTATGGGCACAATTTCCGACTGTCTCGATCCCGACCGTGACAAGTTCGCCAAGGGGGCTGTACGTCCGCGCGGTTGGAGACCCCGAAAATCCACTAAATGTGCGAAGTTATCCTAATTCCACCTCGACCAGGGTAGGTGTTTTCTTGGTCGGTCAGGAAGCTAAAGCTTATGGTTATTATGGCGATTATGTCATGATCGATTACGCTGGCGCACCTGACAATCGTGGTTGGATCGTTTTGAATCGCGTGGAGGTTTTTGGTGGTTCACTGCCGATGCTTCAGCCGCCACCTACTGAAACACCTTCGATCACGAAGACAATTGACCCAACGCTGGCCGCCCAATTTATTATCACTGCGATCCCAAGCAGGCTGCCAACCTACACTGAACCGCCGGCCTTATTGATCCCAACTTATCCTGCCGAAGTGGGCGGAACCACGACTGGCGGTATACCAATCGGCTACGTTATCGTAATTTTGGCTGGTTTCGGTTTGTTCCTGACACTGATCGCAGTCTTACGCCGCGGTTGAAATTCACCTAACTTTTCGAGTGTGTGTATTTTGTGATTCGTTTGAATGAATTCACAAGCGAATAGGCCTTATCCAAATTTTCCAGATTTTGTTCCATAGCCTGGTAACCTTTATCAAATAGGGGACCTGATTCGATTTTTTGCAGCAAACCGATATGCCCGACAATAGGTTCGACCAATACATCTGGTTTCGATTTTTCAATTCGTAATTCACTCAATTCAGTAGTTACTACATCCACTGTCGCAATTAAGTAGCGCATTATTTCACCAACGCGAGTTTTAGAGATGGTCTTTACCAATGGCTCAAGGATACTGTCTTCAAGAGGAACTTTGATGTCATCAAGGCCGAAATCAGAGGGCTGTTTGTGCAATACAACTGCAGCAATAGGCAGGCTTGCATCAAATTTGCGGGCAGAGTCGATGGGAACAGGGTCGAGAATACCTCCATCGACCAAAACCTGATCTCCCTGGCTGGGGAAAATGCCGGGAATTGCGATCGTGGCAAGCACAGCTTTCATCACGTCGCCTTCTTTGATAATGATTTCTTTTCCGGTCTTTAAACTGACTGCTGTAGCAACAAAAGGGATCTGCAGATCCTGGATCATTTTTCCGTGTAAAAAAGGTTCCAGAGATTTAATCATCCCGCTGGTACCAATTAGCGAGAAAGTTGATGGACTGATGCCTGACCTGAAGCTCGATTCAGTGAAAAAATTATCGACAGCAGTTGCTATCTCGCGTGGTGGAATCCCTGCAGCAATAATTGCGCCGAAAAGACCGCCCGCACTTGTGCCGGCGATGCCATTAATCTTATAGCCATTGTCCAACAAACATTGAACAACTCCGAGGTGCGCGACGCCTCTGACACCTCCACCACCTAAAGCCAAGTTGATATCTCTTTTCATCCTTCACCTCTTGATAAAAAATATAACATATTGACACTATTTGATGAGGAATTGCTGGAAAAACAGTTTCCGTATTTTAAAAGTATAATATTGACGGGTAGGAAATAAACAGGTTAATAAGATACATCGCCCAAGCGAAACGGTTTAGCTGAGTTAGGTATGATCAATAGAGTTCAAAACGAAAAATCAGATGACCAATCACTTTGGTATGCGCTTCGCAGCAAACCAAATTTTGAGTTTATTGTATATTCGCAACTGATGGATCGCAATATTGAAACCTACCTACCCTGGCTCAGTGTGGATCCAGTGAACCCCCGGTCAAACAGGAAGAAACCTTATTTTCCAGGATATATGTTCGTTAAAGGTGAAATCGGGGATCTGTATGCGAAAAGAATTGGATTGTTACGGGGCGTTATCGGACTGGTAAATTTTGATGGAATCCCTGCTCCAATTCCAGAAGGTCTGATTGATATAATCAAAAGACATGTCACTCAGGTTAAAATCAAAAACGATAGCAATATCACCAAATTTGAACCGGGTGAACGGGTTTGGATCGATGACCCAGCCTTGGAAGGGATTGAAGCTCGTTTTCTACAATGTATCAACGGAGAAGACCGCGTGGCGGTCTTGCTTACTCTGCTTAAAGGAAACGTGTTTCGGCTGCAAATCGATGCAGCTAAGGTTAAAAGACGCGCTTTTTAGTGCGATATTGTTCGTAACAATCAAATGACTGCCTCAACCGACTACTTGCTTGTCGGAGGGGCGGAGGCGTGGATGGAGTCAAGACCTGATGAAAACAAAGAAAAATAAACAGCACAGAAGCAGTCATTATGCAATTATTCTTGCAATGGTGCTGACACTTCTTGTCTCAGCCTGCAACTTTCCGCAAACAGCTACAACGTCAACTGAAATCAATCCCACTATCCAGGTATCGCCAACTCCAGTAAACCCTGACAGTGATATCTTTCCAGAAGAAGCTGGAGAGGCACCAGTTGAGTTCACACCGGCAGCTCTGCAAGCAACCGAATTAGCTCCAGGA
>CAZYIJ010000066.1:0-10799 GCA_964647425.1 uncultured Anaerolineaceae bacterium | reverse complement strand
CAATAGGACATTTCTAAATTGCTGAGATTAGGACATTTCTAAATTGCCTTGACAAGGGCGATAG
The DNA here is from genome assembly GCA_964647425.1 of uncultured Anaerolineaceae bacterium. Taxonomy (GTDB): domain Bacteria; phylum Chloroflexota; class Anaerolineae; order Anaerolineales; family Anaerolineaceae; genus Mesolinea. Next base: position 10,735 of record CAZYIJ010000066.1, on the reverse strand, counting down.
AATTTGCCAGATATTGTTATAAAAATTGGAAAAAATCAAATGCAATGATTGTAAATTTAGGGAATACGATATATCTGAATAGTTGGACCCGTAGTATTGCTGGTTTTCGTTTTTGATGCAAGATTGGTCAGGTAATCTACAAGTACGTTTAATTGATCTCTTGAGTTTGTAGGTTTTTCACTTGGCTTAAATTCGGCTATTAGTATAGTATCGGATCTTACCCTTTCGTAAAAATCATTTTCCGCGATGTAACGTTCAGGCTCAGCTTCATATCTTTTGTACATATTGGAGGACAGGATCACATATTGGAAAGGCCCAGGATCGTCAATGTCAAAGTTAAAAATTGTCCTCAGATTTCTTGGGAGAAAGGGTGTATAGCTTTCGTATACTGAGTTTTCCGGGGTGATATCATTTTTCGAGGCAAATTCAAGAGCAACAACACGGGTGTCCTGCCAGGTGAGAATAAGCGACGAAGTCACTCCATTGAGGGCATAGATTGAAAGGAACCCGGCAAGAAAGACCAAGGCGAATATCTTAATAACTCGGCGTTTTTTGATTGTTGTCCAGAGTTTTGCCATCCCCAAAGCCGCAAGCAACAGTGGGGTAATCATCATCGGCAAGGACCAGCGTTCCCAGTGTAATCCTAATTTGCTCAGTGCTACCCAATAGCCCGCACCGAAGAATATAAGCAGCATGGCTGGTTGTTTGGAAATAATCGAAAAAAACAATCCAACGACAGCAAACAGGGCAACAATCCATCCTGCGCCTTTAATGAATACATCCAGGTAAAAAAGCATATTACCAAACCAGCTCAGATTATCCGCACCTAGGTGAGTTGGTTTGGCTTCGATCAATATTGCACCGCGTACCTGATCAAGTTTGAAAAAAAGGTGAGGAGCAAAAACAAACATGCTCAACACAACAATAACAAGGGTAATCAAGATTCCACTAAAGAAATCTCCCCATGGTTTTTCCTTATTCTTGTACTTCTGTGAGAATGCATTGATGCCCAAAGTCACAAGCACAATTCCATAAGAAAGCAAACCTGGGTACTTCTCGAGCGTGTTTATTGCGACGGTAATGCTTGCGAGGAAGATCCACATCCACTTTTTCTCTTGTAGATAAAGCAAGCAGAACAGGATAATTACCAGTGACAATGCCGTGTTGAGAATATCTCCCGTAATATAGTGAGAATTAACGATGAAAGACGGAAAAAAGCACATCAAAAAAGCAGCCGGAAGCGAGAAATCAACGTCTTTGAATAGTTTTCCAATCTTCCAGGCTAACACTGGCACCGTTGCCCCAAAAAGTGCCACAAGTAAGCGGGCATGAAAGTAGAAGAACAATGGGTTTTCGCTGTAGGCCCAGCCAAAATTTTTTTGAAAGAGGAGCTTACTTAGCAGGTTTAGATAACCAAAAAGCGATGTGTACAAGAATTGATTAGGCCTGGCATAAAACCCGGAATCAAGCGTATGATTCCTGCTCATCTCTATCAGAGGATCGATGATAAATCTCTCATCGTGGTGCGTTAGTAGTGGAAAGCTGAATTTTTGCCCTATCACTCGCACGGTCAATGAAACTAAAAAGATTGCTAGTGGGATGAGCCATGAATAAGAATGGGTCTTATTGATGTGTTGGGCAGGTGTTTCCATGATGATAAATTATACCCGTGCTGTTTAGGAATAATTCTACGTGGCGCGGGAAAACCCAATCGTACCGTTATAACCGGACCTGGGACTATATATTTAAAAATTTGCTTGGTTACCAACCCTACTTACTTCTCACCAAAAACTTCATAAAGAAGAGGAACTTGTTCTCTCAGTGTCAGAGGTTCAGTGCGCCAGCAAAAAACATCGCCGATTCCACCATACTCAAAGGCAACGATTTCCGGTTTCCGCCATGCCCCAGACCGTATCTGGTCGGCAGCCCATTCAACCGCAGGCCAATCTTGTGGCTGCAACTCAAAATGATCGGTCGGAAAATTGGCATATTCGCGAATACCAGTGATGTGGAGCTCTGCTAAGCGGTGTAGAGGTAGTCTGCTGACATAATCCTGATAATTAAGCCCAAGCGATTGGGCACTTATCTGCGCATGGGAAAGATCCAGCAACAAACCAAGGTCACAGTCCTGGATCATATCGCTGATTAAATTTGGGTCAGCTGCCATCCTCAACTGAGGTAGAAATTCGTGCTAGGGAAGGTTTTCGGCGATTATTTTTACGCCTGGTAATTGGCTGCGCAGACAGGCAATATCCTCTTTCCAGCGTCGCAATAAGATTTTCCGGTTTGACTTTGTATCTGCTTCCAGTGCAGGATTATTCGAAAGATGTATGTTCAGGTAGGGCGTGTTGGTTGTGCGCAAAAAACGTTCGATCAAAGCAAAATTCAAATTGTGAATATTGTTGGCACCAACCGAAATCTCAAAATGAATGTACACCGGACCATATGGCAAGGCCGCGTTAACAATCCCATCCCATTCCGGGCATTTGAGCAGATCAACTTTGATTACACCTTGCCTAAGTAGATCTCGCAAAGGGGTGGAGTAATTTACAGCAAACTTCATTTTAGGCTGCGTGAGTCCCTGTTTCGGCTTCACCAAAGGGGTCAAACCTTGTTTCCAAATCATGGCGGAATTGCTTGGTGTAGAGATTGTAGTAAATACCACGCTTTTGGATCAGGCTGCCATGGCTGCCGCTCTCTGCGATCTGACCGTCTTCAATCACGAAAATCTGGTCGGCAGATTTGATGGTTGAAAGACGATGAGCAATGATAAAGCTGGTGCGTCCAGTCATGAGCTGAAGCATGCCTTTTTGGATCAGTGCTTCAGTCAGTGTGTCCACCGAACTGGTGGCTTCGTCCATCACGAAAATATCGGGCTCTGCCAGCAAAGCCCTGGCAATACTGATCAACTGTTTTTGCCCGACAGAAAGCAGATTGCCGCCTTCGCCCACGTTTTGATCAAATCCGTGTTCAAAACTGGTGATAAAGTCATAAGCGCCGGCAAGCTTTGCCGCCTCTTCGATTTGGGCATCACTGGCGTCCAGGTTGCCATATCGCAAGTTTTCACGGATGCTGCCCGAGAAAAGGTGCGGGGTTTGCAGCACCACGCCAATGCGACTTTGGATATCCCTCAGGTTGTAGTTAAGGTAGTCATGTCCTGCGATGAATATTCTGCCAGATGTGGGTTCATAAAACCTGCAAAGCAAGTTCACTGTGGTTGTCTTGCCACCACCGGTTGGTCCAACCAAGGCAATGGTTTGTCCCTGCTTGACTTGGAAATTCAAATTCCGAATGACAGGTTCTCCGTCTTCGTATTGAAAAGAAACATCCTCAAAAATGACATCACCAACTAGAGAAGTTGAGGGCAAAGTGTTTTCGCGGTTAACAATCGCGGGTTTGGTGTCTTGCAGCGAGAAGACTCGTTCGGATGAAGCCACGGCGTTTTGCATTTCAGCATAAACACGGGCAAGATCCTGAATAGGCCAGAGGATCATCATTATGTAAGCAACAAAAGCCTGCAGACCGCCGACAGTCAAAGTTGTGCCGGTCACCATCAACCCCCCCCGCCAAAGCACCAATATCAGTGAAATCGCGCTGATGGTTTGGATAGTGGGGAGATAAACTGCAGAAAGGAAGGCAGCTCGGTAGCTGGAGCGGAACATATCTGTGGAAAGCACCTCAAATGCCTTCAGGTTCTTGTTCTCCCTGCGTAAAGCTTTGACCACGCGGACGCCGGTGATGTTTTCATTTAATGAGGCAGTCATCTTCGAATTCGCTTTGCGCGACTGACGGTAGTGGCGGTAGATGTTTACCCTAAATTTGAATGAAACGATGATCATGACCGGTAACGACAGGATAACGATCAATGCCAGCCTCGGCTCTATTGATAACATATAAATGGACGCAAAGATGATGTTGGTAACAGCCCAGGTGGTGTCGATGATACCCCATGTAAGCAGGTCAGCCATTTTTTCTGTATCAGAGGTGACACGCGACATGATCCAGCCAAGCGGTGTCTTGCTGAAATATGAAAGTGAAAGTTTCTGAATATGATTGAAGAGAGTTTTACGAAGGTCATAGCGTACTCGTTCACCCTGCAAACCAATCAAATAAATGAACAGAAAAAAACCAAAGGATTGCGCTAATACGATTGAGCCGTAAATTGTGAAGAGCCTGACCAAGACGGTGGCATCACGCAGGACAATGCTTTCATCGATGATGCGTTTGTTGAGGATCGTAAAGTAGGCATCCAGGAACGAAACCAATGCAATACCAATCATAGCGAAAAGCATGGTTTTCCAGTGTGGTCTTAGTACCGTCGCCAGGCGTCTGAGGACAGGACCTTGAGAGGTCACATTGTCATCGTACTCGGATTCATCATAGAATGTCGACACTGTCAATTTCCTTCTGTAGTTCGCTGTCGATTCGAGTTTGGATAGTATAGATATCCCGGTACATGCCCGGTTCAGCGAGTAAGTTTTCGTGGGTACCACATTGGGCAATTTGACCTTTATCAAAGACCAGGATCAAATCAGCTGCCATAATACTCTGGATGCGGTGAGCGATAATGAAGGTGGTGCGGTTCTTCATCAGCTTGTCCAGCGCTTCCCGGATCTGCATTTCGGTCTCCATATCCACGGAGGAGGTGGAGTCGTCAAGGATAAGGATGCGCGGATTGATCAGCAAAGTGCGGGCGATTGCGATGCGCTGTTTTTGACCGCCAGAAAGGGTCACACCGCGTTCTCCAACCAGTGTGTCATAACCATTGGTAAAGGTGAGGATAACATCGTGAATGGCAGCCTCGCGTGCGGCTTGTTCAACTTCCTCCTGTGTTACTTCGCGGTGGACTCCATAGGTAATGTTGTCGCGAATCGAATCGGAGAAAAGGAACGGCTCTTGTTCCACAATTCCAATCTGAGAGCGTAAATAGAAACGCGAATACTCTTTAAGGTTGACACCATCTAACAGAATGCTGCCGCCAGTAACATCGTAGAAGCGGGGAAGCAAATTTACCAATGAAGTCTTACCAGACCCGGTCGAACCAAGCAATGCCACCACTTGCCCTGCCTCACACTTGAAGGAGACTTGCTTCAATACCGGGTGGTCTTTTTCGTATTCGAAGTCTACATCTTTGAACTCAACTTGTCCGAGGATGCCCTCAGAAGGTTCATAGGTGCAGGTAAGTAGGTCTTCTTCGGGAGCCTTAAGGATTTCGGAGACACGCCTAAAAGAGACAAAGGCACGGGAAGTGTCCACAATCAGGCGTCCAAGGTTGCGGATTGGCCAAATAAGCCAGGCAAGCAGGGAGTTAAAGGCGACGAAGTTGCCTAAGGTAAGTGTGCCGTTGATGACCATCATTGCAGCGGTGAAATTGCTGAATATCTGCTGACCCGCACTAATCAAGTCGGAAATTGGCCAGAAAAAAGAATGCATCAGATTCAGTTTTCTACCGCGATTAAACTTCTCCAAATTGTTGGCATCAAACTTTTCGATTTCATAGTCCTGTCGGGCAAAAGCCTTAACAACCCGAACACCACTCAGGTTTTCTTGCAGGTTGGTTGTTAAAATTGCTTCCTGCTCCTGGTAAGACTCGTAAGCCTTGCTGAGTTTCTTGAAGAAAACCATGGATACCACCAGGATAATTGGAACAATGATGATTGAAATCAAAGCCAGGCGAGGACTGATACTGTAAATCGCGATTAAATTGATGATAAAGATGAAGACAATACGCCCGATACCCACTGCCTGATCGGCAAAGAATCGACGTAATGTGTCCACATCGGAAGTAGCACGTTCCAACAGGTCACCGGTTTTAGATTCAGCGTGATAAGCATAGGACAAGCGCTGAATGTGATCAAAAAGATAGTCGCGCAACCGACGTGTGGTATTTTCGGCTGTGAAGGATGCCATCCAGTTGCTCATAAAAGATGAGATTGCCTGGAGCACGATCATAGCGCCAAAATTGAGGGCAGCCAGCAGCAATTCGTTGCCCGAGAATCCCTCACCAATCACCTGGTCCAGGTAGCGACCAAGCACAAGGTACATATTGGTGCGAGCGAAAGCAGCCAGGGCAAGGAAAACCGTCGCAACCAAATAGTTGAAGTGGTAGCCTTTCATTAAATGCCACAAACTCGCCAGCCTTTTACTGGAGAGAATCTTAGGCATATCCAAGTCTACGTAACTACCTTCAGGCTTAATCACAATAACTCCAAATATTTACCGCTAGATCACTACCGGCAAATATACAAGTATACACACGGCACTCCCGAGCGTCAATAAAGGTTGACATTATTTGCAGCAGACTGGTTCCAAGGAGGAAATTACTGGTTAAGGATCAATTCCGTAAACCGAAAAACTGGTTGACGAAAACGCTTTCTAATCATTAACTTTTTGAACAAATTCGATTGTCTGGTCGATTATTTGCTGTTTATCGTGCCCTAAGAGCATGGTGTGGGGTGCATCTTCCAAAATGATCAACTGTTTTCTGTTCGATGAGATAGAGTTGATAATGGATTCTCCAGTTTTGATCGAAACTCTTTTGTCCGCCTTACTGATAAAAACCAAGGTTGGCTGGGTTACTTTCCCGAGTTGTTTTTTGACTTGGTTCTGAAGCTTTAAAAGCTGAACAAAGCCCTTCAATGGGAAAACATTGTAGCCTTTCCATTCCAGGTCATCCTTCGATGGTCCTTTATCGATGTACTTCATGAAATATTGCAGGAGATAAGCAGCCTTAGATCCTTTGATTTTTAGCTCCAATGCAGGGGCAAACAGCAGCAAACCAGTTACTTCAGGGAATTCGACTGCGGTGAGCAAGCAAAGTAAGGCACCCATCGACTCCCCACCCAGCCAGATTTGATCACAACTCTCACGCAAATCAAGGTAAGCCTGGCGTGCTGTTTGATACCAATCCTGCCAGCGGACGTTGTTCAGATCATCAGGGTGCATGTCATGCCCGGGCAGGAGCGGCGCGCTCACGGTGTAACCGGCAGCGTGTAAACGCTCCGCCAGGGGGCGCACTTCGGTTGTCGTTGCAGTAAATCCATGTACGAGTAAAAATCCGGTTTTGTTACCCGGATAGTAAAAACTTGAGCCGTCGAGGTGTGGTTTTTCGATGTATTTATTCGTCATGCCTCTCCAATTTTGTGAAACAACGTGGTAACTGTCCCTTACAGAATCGTATTTAGGTTTTTCAGTCGTACGGGCGGGTTCCAAACCCGCCCAATTCAGCACAATCCTGCCGCGGTTTCCCATTTAGCGGAATTGAGCACCCTTACAGGGCAATAGAGCCCATTCCCTACCAGCCGATCGTGCCGGTGTCCTCACCGAGCACGTAATTTGACCATCGGTCTCCAGTTTTGTGGGACGGCATGGCAGCCGTCCCCTACAGTGCCTACCTTGACCAATATTCCAATCGTTCGATCAAGGTCTTGAAATTTCGTGTTCCTGAAGACATTGTCAGAAAACCAAAATTGCCTTCTTCTCCAATGGCGTCACTGCTGACGGAGCCGACTTTTTGCCTGTTGATGTAAAACTCAAAAGAATCTTCTTTGGCTAAGATACCGATTTGATTGGTTTCGCTGACTGGGTTGAGGGCGTCGCTCTTCTGATAGGGTAAAAGGTCGATGATTTCATTTGCGGCAGTGTACTGTGTGAAACCCCAGTAGCCGCTGCATGTTAACCCCATGTAGTAAAAGTCGCCCATCCCACCCCAACGGATCACCAGACCAAAGCGGTCCTGACCCTGGCAGTTGGGCATGCTAAAAGTTGTTTCAAAATAGCCATTCTTGAATTCCGGATAGGTGGTATACCAACTGCTCCACCAGGGAGTGCCTTTAGAGGTGAAATCAAGTTGACCATTACTTATCTTGGAGAAAAGGTAATCGCTCTCGAAATCCCAATAATCACCGCTGTCGAATTCTTCAACGAATGTTACTTGACCAGCCCAGGGGTCTGTGGAGAGCACCTGGGTCGGGGAGGCTGTTTGGGTCGGGGAGGGTGTTTGAGTAGGCTCTGGCTCAACTTCTTCGGTCGGAACCACCGTAGCAGTCTCGATGGGCTCAATAGTTGGTGTGGGTTGAGCTTGTGTTTCCTCTGCAGGAGTAGTAGTTTGAACTGGAACCTCAGTCTCGGTTTGATCAGAAGGGCTGCTTTCTTGTGTTTGGGCACCTTGGGTGAGGATCAGAGCCACGTTGGTTTGAACCACCGGGTCCTGGGAGTAGTCCACATCTGTTGGGAAATTGCAGGCAAAAAGCAGCAACATGATGATCAATAGAGGGATTAACTTTCTCATATATCAAGTCCTTCGTTTATTCTGGCTGGCTTTCTCTCAATTCTACTCCAGACCACTTCAAATTTGGATATAATATGCCTTTTGTGTTCAGAGACTATAATTGGGTCGTATCCCGAGAGTTATTATCGCGTTAAGTTGTGTAGAAACTGGAAAGGTTTGAAATGGACTTATTCACTAAAGCATTTAATTATGAAACTGTAAAGCAGGCAAAAGCCAGCGGTACTTACCCTTATTTTATTCCATTGGATCGCAATGAAGGCACTGAAGTGGTGTATCAGGACCGCCGGATCATCATGTGCGGTTCAAACAATTACCTTGGGCTGACCACACATCCCAAAGTGCGTGAAGCAGCAATCGAAGCAATCAAAAAATATGGCACAAGCTGTACCGGGTCGCGTTTTTTGAATGGAAACATGTCCATCATCGAAGAATTGGAAGAAAAATTAGCGAAGTGGGTGGGCAAAGAAGCTACCCTGGTGTTTTCAACCGGCATGCAGGTGAACCTCGGCACAATCAGCTCGATCGTCGGCAAGCGCGACATTGTCATTCTTGACAAAGAAGATCACGCCAGCATCGTCGATGGGGCTTTCTTGAGTGGCGGAAAAATTGAGCGTTTCCGCCATAACGATATCCCTCACCTGGAACGCGTTCTACAGAGTTTGCCCGAAGAACCAGGTAAACTGCTGATCGTGGATGGCCTCTTTAGTATGGAGGGTGATATAGCCAAATTACCTGAGATTATTCCGCTCTGCAAAAAGTACAATATACGTTTGATGGTGGACGATGCCCACGCCATGGGTGTTTTAGGCGGTGGGCGGGGAACTGGAGCTCATTTTGGTATGACAGATGATGTAGATCTGATCATGTCGACCTTTAGCAAATCATTTGCCTCAATTGGAGGATTTATTGCCGGAGCTGCTGACATTATTGAATATATTCAACACCATGCCCGCAGCCTAATTTTCAGCGCCAGCATTCCACCCGCCAACACAGCCACAGTTCTTGCGGCTCTTGAGATAATGCACGATGAGCCTGAACTTGTGAAACAGTTGACGAAGAATGCGGAGTTTATGCGCGCCGGCTTCAGCCAGCTTGGCTTCGACACCGGTCAGTCTGAATCACCTATTATTCCAATCATTATCGGCGACGATGCCCTGACTTTCAAGGTTTGGCGGGAGTTGTTTGATAATGGGGTTTTTGTGAATCCGGTCATTTCCCCCGCTACTGCGCCTGGTCGCCAACTGCTGCGAACCAGTTATATGGCAACTCACACCGAGCCGCAATTGGTGAAGGTTTTAGAAGTTTTCGAAAAAGTTGGTCGGGAGAATGGATTGATCTAATTTTAGGAAGTTACTCAGACTTCTTATTTGGAGGAGGATGGCGTGGGATCTTCAGAAGATTTCTCTCCTTCATCCTTCGATTTTTGGCCCGGGAGCCGGAAAAGATCTTCCTGCCGATGATCCTGAAGTAGCCTAATCCTTTACCAGAAGACAAGCTGGTGTTTGCATAAAACACCAGCTTGTTGATTCAGTGAAAAATTACTAAATGATGATCAATAGATCTCCGGGATCAAAGTCTCCTATCTAACGATCATGGGCAGGTAGATGAAGGAATCTGTGCTTCCGCTTACCACCGTCAGGGTCACGCCGGGGTCGGCGTAGGCGATCTCCATCATTAGCCCGCCAGTCAGGTCCGGCAGGTTTTCTACGGAAAAGTTGAAGGTGCCACTTTCTAGATGATTAACTATGAAGAAGCTGTCGCCTAACTTTGGCTCAAAACCATCGATCAGGCTCACGTTCAATATTCCACTCAGCGTTGCATCACCAGTCACAACCAACTGATCATGCTCAGTACCCGGGGTTGTTCCGCCCAGCTGGATTTCCAAAATGCCGTCTGCTGTTTGAGTGTAATCGCCATCGACGATGATGATGCCTGGCGACGCGCCCGGGCTGACTGTGCCGGCGTTGACCAGGTTGGCAGAAAGCGTGCCTGAACCGATCAGGCTATCGCCGCTTTCGAGGTTGAGCGTGTCACCCGGATCGAGCGTGCCGCCACCCAGATCAATGATCGCGTCCTCGCCGTTGTCCATCCCCTGTGGGAAAACCAGGCTGCCGGCGACGACATCAACTGTGCCGTTATTGGTGAAGGGGAGGTTCATGGTGGTGGTAGTGGCGGCGGTGTTCTTTACAAAACTACCGTTGTTCGTGAAGACTTCCGTCTCTCCGCCGGTCATGGTCGTGGTGGCGTTGGCGTTAAAAGTGCCATTATTGAAAACTGTCGCAAAGTTGGTTAAAGTAAGATCACGTTTGTTCCAATTGGCTGTCGAATTGTTGATCAGGGTTTGGTCATTGAGTGTGAAGTCATTTTGAGCGTAAACGGACATTCCCATGGTTGTACAGACCGGGGACATAGTTGACAAACGTTCGGAGACATCGCTGACACTTT
>CAZYIJ010000065.1:0-11143 GCA_964647425.1 uncultured Anaerolineaceae bacterium | reverse complement strand
TTGCCAAATCACCACCACCACGTATCAGGATCAACTTCCGATTTTTAGTCATCATTCCTCAATTATACAAACGAATTTTCTTTTCGATGAAAATTTGGTAAATAATTGTTCATTGAAGAATTTGACCTTGCATTTTTTTAAGAACCTTAGTAAACTATATAGGTTAATTAATATGAGTGCAAGTTAGGAGTGTAAGATGACACCTTTACCAAAGAGAAAAATAAGCCCAGGACGCCGCGATCGCAGACGTGCGCATGACCATCTCAAAGCCAGCGCCAGCGTGAACTGCCCCAATTGTGGCGAGCCTCGCCTTCCCCATCGTGTCTGCCCAAAGTGCGGATACTATCAAGGGCGTGAGGTTATCTCTATCAGCAAAGAAGACTAATTTGTATTCTTTTACCTTAAGATAAAATCCGGGCAGTTTGCCCGGATTTTTTTTGTTCCCTTATGATTGATCCAGTTTACCAGCCCTGGAAAATCGAATTCGAAAACCTCAAAGAAAATTAATCTTACACAAAATATTCTTCAAAAAATGAGAGCAATTGCACCGGAAGCGAGCCGCTTATTCGAACTCCTGCTTCTTCGTGCTCAATTTGTTCAACATGACCTTTCTCATGGAACATGGAAACAAGTCTACCGGCTTCAAAAGGTAATAAGACCGTAATGTGTTCAAAACTTTGAGTCGCTCCTGAAGCGATCGATTCAATCAATTCCTTGAACCCCATCCCCTCCTTCGCACTGATAAATAGTGACAACGGATCTGCCGATCTTTTCAGCTCTTGCAGACTGTCCTGATCTAACAGGTCAATTTTGTTATAAACAGTAAGGATCGGTATTTCACCAGCACCAATTTCTTCCAGCGTTTTTAGAACAGTGCTGCGTTGTGACTCGGCATTTTCATGCGATCCATCAATGACGTGCAACAACAAGTCTGCCTCGGCAATCTCTTCCAGAGTTGCCTGGAATGCTGCCACCAGATCAGTTGGTAATTTTTGAATAAAACCAACTGTGTCCGTCAGCAAAACGGTCTCTCCTGTGGGCAATTCGAGCTGCCTGGTAGTTGGGTCAAGCGTTGCAAATAATTGATCAGCCACATAGATATTCGCATCCGTCAGGGCGTTCAACAAGGTGGACTTCCCGGCATTGGTATATCCAACCAGGGCAACCACCGGGATATTGGTCTTGCGGCGTTGTTGACGATAGCGATTTCTGTGTTGGCGTACTTTTTCCAACTCTTCTTCCAGTTTGTCAATCTTTCTCTTGATCTCACGTCGGTCTACTTCCAACTGAGTCTCACCAGGACCGCGCAAACCAACACCGCCCACGCCGCCGCTGCGCCCCGATGCGCCGCCCGTCTGCCTTGCAAGGTGGGTCCAGGCTCGTGTCAGACGAGGAAGGCGATATTTGTACTGAGCCAGTTCCACCTGCAGAATGCCTTCACGTGTATCAGCATGCTGTGCAAAAATATCCAGGATCAGTGCAGTTCTGTCGAGGATCTTCACATCGCGGTCGAATTCTTTTTCAAGCTCTCTTTGGTGGCGTGGAGATAATTCTTCATCAAATAAGATGGTACGCGCATCTAATTCTTCAGATAGCAACTTTAATTCTTCCAGCTTGCCAGAGCCGATATAAGTCCGTGAATTTGGAGTGTGTAAATTCTGAGTGACCGATCCGACAACCTCGATCCCTGCCGTCTCTGCCAGCAATTCCAATTCCTGCAAGCTCTCATCCAGGGTCAAACCCTGGTGAGTCTCCTGTCCGATCCGGACACCTACCATGATTGCTTGTTCTTTGTTTTCTTCAGTAAATTGAGTCAATTTTTAGTAAGATCCAGTGCTTACTGTGCTGCAATCCACGCTTGCATGCGTCCAATCGCTTCTTCTATCCGGTCTGTGGGGATCACAATCGAGATCCGGATGTAGTCAGCTCCGCTTGGACCGTAAATTATGCCAGGTGTCATGCTGACACCGGTATCGTTGAGCAGGTCCGCGCAAAATTTGACAGGATCGTGGAATTTTGGAGGTAGTTTTGCCCACAAATACAGAGCGGCTTTGGGTAGATCTACTTCAAAACCACAATCTTTCAGACCGTTGTAAACAACATCCCGTCGTTTTTCGTATATCTTATTGCGTTCAACCAACCAACCCTGATCAGCCGTCAGTGCCGCTTGGGCAGCATCCAGGATCGGCATGAAATTAGATGAGTCGATTTGGCTTTTATAATTCGCCAACAGGCTGATAGCAGTTTCGTTTCCAACCGCCATACCAATTCGCCAGCCTGCCATGTTGTAAGTTTTTGAGAGAGAATTGAACTCCACCGCTACATCTTTTGCACCTTCGACCTGCATGATACTTGGGGCTTCGAATCCTTCGAAACAAAGATCGCAATAAGGCGCATCGTGGGCGATCAAAATATCATTTTTCCTGGCAAATTCCACCGCCCGTCTGAAGAAGTCCAGGTCTGCAGTAGCGCCTGTGGGGTTGTTGGGATAATTAAGCCACATAAGCTTGGCTTCTTTTGCAATTTTCTCCGGGATGGCTTCCAAATCAGGCAGAAAGTCATGTTCTTTGGTAAGAGGCATAAAGTAATAGTGCGCATCTGCCAATTGAGCCCCGGCAAGGTAGACCGGGTAATAGGGATCGGGCAATAAAACTATGTCACCAGGATCCAAAATGGTGTGATTCAGATTAAAGAGACCTTCTTTGGATCCAATCAGAGCCAGAGCCTCTGTTTTAGGGTCAATATCAACATCAAAACGGCGTTTGTAATAAGTGCTTATGGCTTTAAGAAACCCCGGGGAACCTCCAGCTGGCGAGTAGCCGTGTTTTCTGGGATTCTTGGCTGATTCAATTAATTTATCAATGATAAAGCTGGCGGGCGGAAGATCGGGAGAACCCATATCCAAGCGGATAATGTCCATTCCCTTATCCTGAAGATCAGCTATGACGGTTTTTAAACCTGCAAAGAAATATGGTTTCAAATTAGCTACAGTTTTTGACGGTTTTTTCATGACAAGCGGTGAGATTGCTCCTTTTTCTTCTAATTATAAGCGAGTAGCAGGGTTTTTTGTCACCCTCAGCTATTTGTCATCGTAACAAGGACTTTTAATTTTGCTTCAGGTTAAATTACGTGCATGCAACTGACAAATTCTGAATATGCCAGATTATGACAATGCCTGGCATATCAAGCTTTAAGATTCTTCAGGTATAATTCTTGCAAGAGGGCTGATTTCCAACTTCACAGCCTTGCTTACTAGAGGCATTGATGTTTCAAAACCAATGGCAGCAGACCACCACCCACACTTCCGCTCACCTGGCGCAGACTATGACGCTGCTCAGTCTTACCGCGGTCGAATTGCAACAGAAAATCGATTCCGAATTAGCAAATAACCCAGCGCTCGAACTGGTCGAGGAGCGCCGCTGCCCAATGTGCAAACGCCTGCTCCCTCCCACTGGTCCCTGCCCTATCTGCAGTCAACCCAAATCTGAAAACTCAGATGAACCGATCGTATTCATCTCTCCCCGGGAAGATTTTTACACTGGCAGCGGTACTGGCACAAGTGAAGTTCCGGATGAACCGTTTGCCTCGGAAATGATCGATCTGCCCACCTACGTCCTCAAACAAGCAGCAGCTGATTTAAAGGTGGAAGACCGACTGATTGCTGCCTATATTTTGAACCATCTGGACGAAGATGGTTTTCTGACAATCACCCCTATTGAAGTGGCCCGCTATCATCATCGCCTGCCCAGTGAGATTCAAGAGATCATCGAACTCTTGAAGCGTTGCGATCCGGTTGGAGTTTGTTCTGCCAACCCGGCTGAGGCGATGCTTGCTCAGGCGGATAGCCTTTCAGAGACTATCGAATTACCCGCTTTTACACGGGAGGTGATCGAAGGGTATCTGGGTAAAGTAAGCCAACATCATTTTGCTGATATCGCGCGTGAACTTAAAACAAGCACCCAGCAAATCCAACTGGTTGCGAATTTCATTAGCGAGAATCTCAATCCATTCCCTGCGCGCGCTCATTGGGGCGATGTGCGCAATCCTAATGCCACCGGTTCGGAAGTTTTTCATCAACCGGATGTCATGATCTATTATCTCAATGAGAATCCTGCCAATCCCCTGGTAGTCGAAATCATCCTACCTGTGCGGGGGACTTTGAAAGTCAATCAGTTGTTCAAAGATACACTGAAAACGGTCGACGAAGAACATGCGGGGGAGTGGAAAGAGGATATTGAAAAAGCTTCACTATTGATCAAATGCATCCAGCAGCGATCGAATGCCATGAAGTTATTGCTGGAACAATTGGTTGTTCTTCAAAAAGACTACATTGTGAACGGAGACAAAAATATGGTGCCGCTTACGCGCGCCAAAATCGCTGAAAAACTCGGTTTGCATGAATCAACTATCTCGAGAGCTGTTTCCGGAAAAACAATCCAACTTCCAAACAAGAAAATTGTTCCCCTGACAATCTTTTTCGACCGCAGTCTCTCACTCAGAACGGTCATCAAAGAAATGATCGAACACGAAGACCATCCACTCAGCGACTCTGAGATCAGAGAAAAACTGGAAGAGGATGGCATTTTTATTGCCCGGCGAACAGTTGCTAAGTATCGCTCCATGGAAGGCATTCTGCCTGCCCATTTGCGCTCAAATGCAAAGAATTGAACAAGGCTGATCTGTGGACCGACCAATCCAAGGTAATATCAACGACCCCGCGCTCACAAGTGATCTTCAAAAACTGAGCCAATCGGCTCTGCTTGACCTTATTCCAGAACCAGCCGTGGTTTATCTGCGTTCAAAAGATACACTCGTACTGGCGAATCAGCCTTTCCTGGATCTAAGCGGTTATTCCAGTAGTGATTTGCAGAAACTGGGACTATCGGCAGTCATTCCGGAAGAACCAGACACAAACCCAAGCCCAAAAGAAGCCAGGCAGATCTCCCTGCAAATTTCAAGTGGAGAATTATTGCCGGTTCTCTTGAAAATTCACTCGCTCAGCCCCACCAATCAGATCGTTGTGCTTGTTTTTTCCACCATCCTGGAAGAGAACCTCTTCAGGCAAGACCTTTTGGACCAGGAATATCGCTATGACAACTTAAGATTGCTGACAGAATTGGCAGAACAGCCAACTGTTGAAGCGCTGTATAAAATGGTAAGTATGATCATTTCGAAAACATCCAAGCCGGATTTTATCCTGATCTATCGAAGAAACGGTCAAAGTCTAACCCTTGCTCAGGAGCACAATTCTGAAATAGCCCAATACTTTCCTGAGAAAATTGAAGCGAGCGATCTGCCCAAGATGGAATCAACTGTTTTGTGGCGCGAAGGTAAACCCACCCTGTCTTCCTTTGAAGAATTAAGCCAGGAGATCGAGGCGTCTTATCTCTTCAGTATCCCGTTAATTGTAAATCACAATATGCAAGGGCTGATTCTTTCAGGTGGATTTGGTCTCGTCCCTGACAATGAGACCCTCCGTTATCTTAACCTGCTCAGCATCCACACAAGTTCTGCATTAAAGCACCTCTCGACGATGGACCAAGCCAGCACAATGATGCGCAACGTACGCAAACTTGCAAGAATTCAGCAGACTGTAACCGATAATTTGGAAGAGGGCATCATCGTACTCAGTCCGGACTTGCGAATCACAGAACTCAACCCAGCAGCAGAATCGATGCTTGGTTACGCAAGCAAAGAGGTATTTCATGAACGCGCAGAAATGGTGTTGATCGGGAACGAAACCCTTTCCACCCTTTATAAGAACGCCCAACAAGGCATTCCCACGCTGGCAGGTCACAACCTAAACCTGAACACCCGGCAGGGTGCAAGTTTTCCAGCCCAGGTATTGTGTTTGCCTGTTAAGGAAGAGGGAGTAGTTCGCAGCATTATTTTAATTTTAAGAAATTTGAGTCAAAGCGAAAAAATCCGTGCTCACTCCCAGATGCTGGAGCAGCGTGCCTTCCTTGGTGAGGTTTCCGCAATTTTTGCTCACGAGGTCAAGAATCCGATCAATAGCATTTCCACAGGTCTCCAGCTGATCGGGATGAAGATGGCCCCGGATGCACCTTATGCCGGGCTTGTAGAACGATTGCAGAACGATTGCACCCGCTTGACCCACCTGGTTAAGTCAACCCTCACTTTCTCAAAACCGGTTGAATATCGAATCCAGCCGGTGGACCTCGCGAGTATGATCCCAGCGATCCTTGATAAATGGGATCCGCGCATGAAAAAATTGAACATCACCTACAATTTCTCCGCGCCAAAAGAAGGACTTCTGGTTAAAGCTGACCTGCGATCGATTGAACAAGTCTTTGTCAACCTTATCAGCAATGCGATTGAAGCGATGGAAGACCATGGAGGCAGTCTCAATATCAAATTGATTCCGGCTTCAGCTCACATCATTCCATCGCAATGTGAGATAATCATTGCCGATACCGGACCTGGCATTCCGGAGGATTTAGTCGAGCACATTTTTGAGCCATTTTTGACCACAAAGTCAAGTGGAACCGGGCTTGGGTTGGCAATTACCAAACGGATTGTCACCGCTCATGAAGGAAATATCTATGTTGAAAGTGTTCCAGGTGGCAGCGTTTTCCATGTGCTGCTGCCGAGGGCATAAGAAGGGAAATTTATGGCTGCATCAATCTTAGTTGTTGACGATGAAGAAACCGCCCGCATGGTCGTTTCTGAATTCCTGAGAACCAAAGGCTTTGAAGTGCAAGAAGCCGGCACCCTGGCTGACGCCAGAGCTGTTCTCAGCCAGGATGGTACAGATATCATCATCCTTGACGTTCGCCTTCCAGACGGCTATGGACCGCACTTGCTGACCGAGACATCCCGGCTGCCAAACAGACCCCAGGTGATCATCGTTACTGCTCATGGGGAAGTAGGCATGGCAGTGGAAGCTATGAAGAATGGCGCTCAGGATTTTATGGAAAAGCCGTTGGATTTGCTGGAGTTGGAAAAATCTGTCAAACGCGCTTCCGAAATGGTCGCTATGCGCCGTGAATTAAACCATCTCAGAGGCAAAGCCAGCCTGGACAAATTCATCATCGGGAAAACCCCAAGAATGCAAGCAATTGTCGAATTAGCGCACCGCGCGGCAGAAGCCTCTGTTTCTTCCCTCATCACCGGTCCTACTGGGACAGGTAAAGAAGTGCTTGCCCGATATATCCACGAAAGCGGACCCAGGGCAAACAAGCCTTTCATTGATGTCAACTGCCCGGCGATCCAATCTACCATGTTTGAATCGGAACTTTTCGGTCATGAAGCAGGTTCATTTACAAGCGCTACCCATCGCCGCAACGGTTTGATGGAGATTGCTGATGATGGTGTTCTTTTCCTCGATGAGATTTCTTCTATGCCAATGGACTTGCAAGCCAAGTTCCTGCGCGCGCTTGAAGAACGCTCTTTCCGACGAGTTGGTGGTACTGCGCTGATAAATGTAGACGTGCAGGTAGTAGCGGCTTCCAATCGCAATCTGCAGGAAATGATCGCAAAACACGAGTTCCGTGAAGACCTTTATTACCGTCTGAAAGTGGTTGACCTGGACTTGCCCGCTTTAGAGGAAAGGAAAGTGGACATTCCTGACCTGGTTGGTTACTTCTTGCAGCAATTCAACATGAGCATGGGCAAAAACATCCTCGATGTGACCCCAAAAGCAATGGAAGTCTTGGTCAATTACAGCTGGCCTGGAAACATTCGTGAGCTTCGTAATGCCTTGGAGAGAGCAGTCCTCCTCTGCGACGAAGCCGCAATCGATATCGGTCACCTTCCCCTTGACATTTCCAACCAGCCTCCGAAGGTCGGTCAGCAACCCTTACCTCTGGCATAGTATTTGCACCTTAACCTCCAACAGGAATCTGTTCGGAGGTTTTTTATGTTTGATAGCGGAAATCAAATTGTATTGATCGTATCAGTTGTATTATTTGCATTTGGAATTGTTTGCCTGGTTCTAAGCATTTTCATCCTGGCAAAACAAGCCATGAACCGCAATATACAGACCATTGCTGATGCAACCAGCAAACTGGCAGACAAAGGCATCACAGATGGTGTCTCTGGTCTTGTCGGTAACGCTTCACTGCTCATTAATTCTTTGAACGATCTGGCGAAATCAAACACCGGTATTGGAATTTTCTTCGTTTTTCTTAGTTTAGTTCTGTTCGCAGCGGCGTATTACTTCGTTAAACCCTTTACCGGAATATTGCCTTAGTTCATACAGGCGAAAGGATACATGATGGCGATAGACTGGCTGCTTAAAGAGCTCATTTCACGTTTTAACCAAAAAACAAGCCGCGAATTAATCGCAGCATATCGCGAAAATTTACTTTTGTGGAGGGAGTTAAATAATCACGGACTCCCCGAAAAATGGTTCGATTTCGCGGGGAATGACCCTAACAACTGGCATCCGGCTGTAATCTCCTTGTTTCTATTGGATGAAACTCTGGTAGACAAAGACCTAAGCAATCTTTTTACTCCCGTACCTGCCGAACTACTCGAAAAAGCAGCAAAAACCCTTGAGACTGTCTCCATGACTGGTCTGGAGCCAGCCACGCTGAAAGATGCTGCCTTGCTCGCGCTTGCTTTGCGGGAATTCCGGATCAAACAAGCTGGTTGGAAAGGTCTGCCTCAATTTCTCACGCAAGGGAAAACCGGGCTTCATGCTTGGTCTACCAGCCTGACTATCTTGCCTTCCTTGTGCCCGGATTTTGATCTGGCATTGGAAGAACTAGCCGCCACAACAGATGCCAACAATTCATCGGACCTGGCAAAATGCATCATCTCGCTTCTCAAAAATCTTCCCTTGGCTGAGAACGAACAATTCGACTTTCTGGTAAAATTTCTTGATAATGCCAGTCTACACCTGCAGGTCCAGGTTTTGAGCCAATTACAAGGTGTGGTCTCAGAAAACTTTATCAAGCTGCTCGCCAACAATCTCCTCATCCAAAAAACTCCCGAGGCAGTTGATCGCCCTGTAGAAACTTATCAGAATCTGGCTGCCATCTATCAATTCGCAGGTCAGCCCGACAAAGCAGGTCAGGCGTTGGCGCTCGCCTTTAAGGCGATAAACAGAAATCAGGCAGCCATTTTGCACAAAATGGCGTTGGGACTTGAGCGGTCCGAGCCCGAAGAAGCTCGCAAAACCTGGGAACAAGTATTACAACTCGAACCCGATAACGCAGATTATCGCAATCAGTATGCCGAATTTTTAGTTAGTCAGAACGAGGTCGATTTCGCCTTTGATCTGCTTAACCAGGGAGAAGATGAGAACACCAGCGCTCTTTTTGCGCTTCGATATCCTCAACTGCGAGAGAAATCAGGACCAGTTCATACTGCCTTGGATAGTGCTCTACAACGAAAAACATTACCTTCGGAAATTTCACGCTTCAATTTTGAAAGTGATAATCTGAAGGCAGCCGAATATTCCTTTGAACAAAAGCGTTACAAAACTGCTGGTGAATTCATCCGCAAAGCGCTACAAGACGACCCTAATGATATAAACACGATCAGGCTGGCAGCCAGGATCAATCAACGTCTTGCCAATCTGGACGATGCGATTGAATCTTCGGCATTGCTATCAGTTTTTGAGCCTGAAAATAAAGCCAATAAGCAAGAGTTAGCCAGACTCTACCTCCAGACCAGGCAGGAAGCCAAGGCTCTTGACATTTATGAGGAGCTTATCAATCAATCAGCCCTTCCATCGCGGGAAGACTTGCTGATCTATTCCGAAATAGCAATCAAAGCCGGCAAACCCGAAATTGCCATACCAATCTCTGAAAATTTCCTTTCAAATAATCAACTCGATGGTGAAGCACTGGTGATCCTGTGCAAGGCATTGATCAATTCAGGTCAAAAAACACGAGCTGTTGAATTATTGAAAAAAGCTTCTGAGGTCGCTCCTGAAAAACCCGCCAGTTGGCTCTCATTGGCAAAAATTTGGACAGAATTGGACGAGAACGAGAATGCCACCCAAGCGTTGAGAAAGGCGAAAGCTGCTTTTCCCTCAGACCCGCAAATCCTGAGCGCTCTCGGCAAACTGTACCTGGAAAACGAACAAACAACCGATGCCATCGGCGTCCTTAAACAATCCTTTGAGCTTAACCGGCAAGATCCTGAGGTACACAAACTGTTAGCTGGTGCCTTGTTAAAGCAAGGTTATACCAACGACGCCTGGGAAATCCTTGAACCTTTAGAAGAAGATTACGCCAGCGACCCGGAATTAGCGCTGGTGTTAGGGCAAACCTATTTGGCGATGGATGATGCCATTAGTGCAAGGCATCTGCTGCAATTTGCATGGAATTCACTGCATCGTGAGGACACGCTTCTATCATATGCCACCTGCCTGTTGGAGTTGAATAAGCAGCGCCCAGAGGTAAACCAGAAAGAATTGGAAGGATTACTGGAAGCCTTGTTGAACAATCAAGGCGTCTTGAAACAAGACTTTGACCTGGCACTTTTGGCTACAGATTTGAATGCCGCAATTGGTAACGACGAATCGGCTTACGAAAGCTATTTGAAGCTTTTAGAAAGCCCTCAATCCAAATCACCGCGAGCCTATCATCACCTGCAATTGCAAATTGGAAAGACCGCCTTAAATCTTGGTTTAGACGATATCAGCCTGGCTTCTTTACAGGAAGCTGTGCTGGTGAATCCAGATGACCTGGAGACCCGCCATGTGCTCACTAAGGCCTTTCTGAACTCTGGTCTGACCAACGAAGCTTTCAATACAGCACGTGCCAGTCTTCAAATCGCCCCTGCTGATCTTGAAAACGTTTTTTGGTTCAGTGAATTTATGAGTAACCAGGGCAATGAGAAAGAAGCGATCCAGGTATTGAAAGATTCCATTCATCTTCGTCCTGAAGATAAAACTCTCTATCTCACGCTTGCTCGTACTTATGCCCGCTTGAATGATTTAGAAGAAACCAAAAATACTTTAAATCGAATGCTTTCGATTGAAGGCATCACAACTGAAGAATATGTGGACGTTGCCAACCTCTATCTTCATCTTGACCAGCAGGATGAAGCCTCAGCGATCATCCAGAGGGCAATTTCTGGCAACCCCTCCCCCGATTTCAATGAAACTCGGAATCTGGTTTATTCCATCCTTCGCCTTGGTGACGGAGCCGCGGCACTGCAATTGACT
>CAZYIJ010000064.1:0-11396 GCA_964647425.1 uncultured Anaerolineaceae bacterium | reverse complement strand
GATGGCACAGATAGTCAGGACCATTACCAGCCTAACTCTACTTTTTTCCATTAATTTCTCCTTTCAATCATTGCTATACATTTATATATGAATCAGAAGAAATTGTCTAAGCACATTATAGACAGACCTATGTTAAATCCGCGTTAAATTCCTTTCTCATTACCAGATTGTGATACAAGGTGTATTACTATCGCGGAAGGATTTCTTTGCTGTTTTTATTAATATCTTTCTCTCTTTTATGTAAGCATAAATGTCTACCTGGGAAGCAGAGTCTCTTTTTTATGTACCAAGGCAAGAAAAGTTGTTATATATTTATTTCACTACCTGGATTCTTTTCCTATGCTGAGCAAGTAAATGATTTAGAATTCAACGAAAAAAAACTAGATCAAGAAGTACTTCCTCTTTACTTCCTCGTCAAATACCACTAATTTCTTATCCGCAATTAAAAAGAGATGATCACACAGTTTTTCCAAGTAACCATGTTGATGAGAGGTCATTAAAAGGGTTTTTCCCTGACCCTTCAAGTCAACTAATATTTCCATTACATCATTATTTGTTTGATAGTCGAGAGCATTGAAGGGTTCGTCAAGCAAAACAATGTCCTGACCTTCCATAATGGCCTGAGCAATCCCCAATTTTTGTTTCATGCCTACAGAGTAGTTTGAAACTTTTGTCTTATCGTCCGGGTCCAAGTGTACTTTGAGCATAAACGACCGGATCGTATCCTCCCCTACCTTGTTTTGAATTTCGGCGAGAAGTTTCAGATTGGTGAGGCCATCATAGTATTGGATGTATCCGGGCTGATTGACAAAAAGGCCGACTCCTTGCGGAAAGTTCAGGTCTTTGCCGACGAGATTGCCTTTGACATGGATTGTGCCGGTGTCTGCTGATTCCAGTCCAGTAATCAATTTAAAGAGCACGCTCTTACCGCTGCCATTTGCACCAACAATCCCGACACACGCGCCCTCTTCCACAGATAGGTTTACATCTTCATACAATACTTTTTCTTTGAACCTTTTTGATACATCTGTGAGTCTAATGATTGGCATGAATCCTTCTCCTAACGAAAATTAAAAATCCAATTGAAACGCATAACATGAGCGCAATTTTGATTAAAAGCCAATCCATTCCTTGTCGCATGTTTTCAAGGAATATCAGGATGCCTGGATTAATCTCGAAAAGATGAATGCCGGGCACAAGCAAGTTAACAAAAGACAAGGATATGATTCCTAAAAAAGCAACTGTTTCATTGGCTACCTGACTGATCATCAGAAAAAGCGCAAGGTTGAACAGCATGGTGATAATAAAAACAAAGATGTTTCCGATGAAATGAGGTATGGTAAGTTGAATGCCGAAGGATTCATATAATGCCACAGACATGGGAGAGGAATTTTTCCCAAATATGAATAGAATGGTAAGGAAAACAGCAATAAATCCTGCATATTGAAGAACAAAGGCCGCGTATTGCCGGAGGATGTTCCACCGCAAATTAGCAATGCTTTCAAAACGCATAAAAATTGGCAATTCCTGATACTGCTTAATTTTCGATATTGAAACTCCCACGAAAAAGAGCGGTGAAAAGTAAATTAGGCAAATCTTGATCCAACCGATGAAAGATTGGAAATCCGTGTTTGTGCCTAACAAGAACCGGATTGCTAGATCCCGGATGTTAGAGTTTCCTTCATAAACCAACTGGAAGTATTCAATCAAAACCAGACCGCTGATAAAAAGAAAAATAATTTGCTTCATCTTTCTGGAAATCGTTAATTCGCTAAGGAGTGAGTTCCTTGCAATTGTTGGTGGTCTGTAACCCAGTGCAAAAAGGATTATCCCTAATCCGGTGAGAACGGTCAGGAGGAACGAAGGCAGTCCATTCATGAAAAGCCCGCGGTGAAAGATGATGTAATTACATAAAAACAGGATGGGTAATTTTTCTGACAATGATGTATGAAAGCCGATGAATGTAAGCACCAGGATGACCACAGCAGCACTGACACTCTCCCGCGACCCCTTTTTATTGTTGATCAAGGATAAGATTGCGGTCAAGGTTGTAAATCCAAAACCATAATAAAGCAGGGCTACAAGAATAGATATTATTGGAATCTTCGAAAAGGCTGCGTACTCACCTAAGAGGAGCAATACTTCATTGTGACTGCTACCTCCAAAGTTCCCGGCGAAAACATTCGGTTTGAAAGTTGGCAAGCCAATCAGCAAGACAATCAGGAGACTTGAGAATAAGTAGAATATAAACCAAGCGGTAAAAGATAAAATCTCAACCCGCATCATTTGGTTCGTGTTGCGATATCTTATTCTTTCAATGTCACTCAAGCTACGGAGGTGCTTGGTAATAACCAAAAGCATAATCGGCAACAGGCAGTACAAAACGTAATAATGATCCACCAGAACAAACAGTGCGTAGTCGAATAACCCCAATTGATAGGTGATTGCTGTTACCCTGGCAGAACCTGCAACGTAACAAAGCACACAAAAATTCAAGGACAAAAGCGCTTTGTTTGACAGGAAGAGATTGATGACCTTTGACTTAATAATTTTGCTGTTCATGGTGAACAAGAGCTCTTTGAATGACAATAGTCAATCCGACGAAAATGGTTAGTCCGACGAGAAGGTTTTTTGGCAGCATAACACTGGGGCTAAGGCGGTTGAGGACATATGTAGTAGTAAAACTGAACCTGGCTAAACCGGTAACGCCGGTTATAAAGTTTTCTAAAGAAATCAGGGCGAAGGGCGCTAAGAACATCAGAAACAGGTTCTTAACGTAATAAGCAAAGATTATCCCGAGCGAACAAATCAGCAATCCGATCACGGCTTTGTAGAAACTCCAAAGCAATCCAAATTTGAGTGGATCCAACAATTGCATCTCACCCAAAATATAGCCAGTCAGGGTAGGTCCTTGCACGCCAGTGGAGATATTTGCCATACGCAAAGAGAATAGAAAACCTGAATAATTCACCAACAGCGCCATCACAAAGCATAGAGCCAGAGAGGCAAATGCTTGAAAGACCAGATACTTATTGAGCTTGATCCGCATGGATACATATTCAAGAAAGTTGTCTTTTCTCAAAAAGTATATTGGCCAGACGAATGGGATAGTCACAAATAAAGGGAAGAACAAATCTACCGGTTCGGAACCAAAGATATATGGTTGAATCGGATATAAAACCAAGCTATCCTTACTTGAATAATTGATTGAAAAGAATAAGGCTGTCGTGTAGACAAAGGTCGCAATTAGCCACGCAAGTGATAATCGTTTAGTTGATTTCCAAATAATATGCATTACTCTCTATTCACTGGCGTTACAGACTAAGTTATATTCCTTAATCTGTAACGCCTGTCTAGTTAATTTATTGTATCAATTTCTTAGACTACACAACCAGAGCTTAAAGTCTAATTGCTCGCCCACGCAGCAAGGATTTATTTCTGCTTGTGGTGCTCCAGGGAGCTCCTACAGCCAGACCGATGATGACCCGGTTGAACCATAGAGCGAAAACGACAGTTGGTGAGGCTGTTCCCCCCGAACGCAGATATGCCCCAACAACACAGATAATTCCCAGTAATGCCCCTCCAATAAGTGCAGTCTTTAATCTTTTAGACATAATTCACCTTTCTGGACCGGTTCCGGCCTGCAAAATGCATGGATAAATGCGTGTGCTGAAATGGTATCACTTTCTTCAATAAAAGCACTACTTTGGACCTGCGTTTCTCCCAATGCAGACATCAGGTTCAGGAATATTCGAGTTGCTAACACCAGAGAATTCGCGTTTATTAGATTTTAGAGCTCAACAGACATCCCCATCCAGGCAGGGGTGACCAAAACTTCGGGCTTTAGTTCCTGGCATTTCGCGTACACCTGCGAGAAGTGGCTGGCATCCCAAAAATCGTCAGGCTTGCGTGCTATTTCGTGCATGTGTGTGACCACAAGCCGGCGGGGCGCGGGCTCAGTGAAAAAGTGGCAAAATTCTTCAAGCAGGGGAGGCGTTTCATGGAGGGCGCACTTTTTTCCAAGCCAGAGGTGCGCGAAGACCCCATCCAGGCGGCCAAGTTTGGTCAGGCTTTGGGCTGGGAAAACGCGGGTATCCCCGGGGAAAGCCCATCTTTTGCCGGAGAATTCTGCCAGGTAGCCCATCTCTGGCACTCCATGTCCGTCCCTGAAGTGCAGACCCTTGAAGGGTGTCAATGTGAGATTCTTAATTTTTATTGGATTTCCCGCACGCGGCAGGATGACCCTGGGTGTTTTGTTCCGAAAGATGGTTTTCAAGTCCTCCAGCAAAAAGCCAGGCACGATCCACAAAATTGGAAGGTCAACAAGTTCAGACAACAGTTCAAGATCAAGGTGATCGGCATGCCTGTGGGACAAAACTACAGCGTCCAAAGGAGCCAGATCTTTGGCGAAATTCAGAGTATTCGGCAGGGAGAGGCGCGAAAAAAGGGAGAGTGGGTCTAATGCCCAGCGGACGCCAGCAGTGTGGAGGAGGTAATTGGCGCTGTAAGTCAACCAGGCAGCATCGCTTTGAGCAGTCCGCCATTGCGCGAGCATTTGCTCCCAGAGAGCAGGGTATCCCTACACAGAAACTTGTGTGAGTTGACCCACCCTGGCTGCTTGTTCCTCGAAACTGAATCTAAGCGTAATATTTTGCAATGAAGTCTTCCACCTCGGTGATAGTCCGGTCGAAAACGCCCAATTTTTCCACTTTCATACTGGTGACAGCAGCGGCATATTTTCCAGCCTCGTGGGGCGGGAGAGAGAGGCGCGCGCTGACATAAGAGCCCAGGCAAGTATCTCCTCTGCCACTGCGACCATCCATGCTCTTGGAGTGGAATTCGTAGTGGTGATTTTGACCATCCGCGTGCACCAGGACGCCGGTTGCGTGGGTCAGCAGGATTTCTCTGGCACCTTGCTGCACATAAAAGGCAGCCGCTTTTTCGATGTCTGTTTCACCGGTCAGATATTCGGCTTCCATGGCGTCGGATTTCAAGATATCCAGATCCGAGAGAACCTCTGCCATTTCATCCCAGGGTTCATAGACCAGGTCCTGCCCGCGCAGCACTCTCACAAAGCCCTGGACGTCCACAGCAAGCAGGACACCCTTGCGCAAACGCAGGGCGTGGAAAAAAGCGGGTTCGACTTCCCCGCGAATGCTTGGGCTGACCGCAATCGCGCGTGCCGTTAGACCATCTAAATGTTCAGGATGGATGGTTCCAGCGGTGTGAGTCACGTAGAGTTCGCGTTTATCTACATCAAGCGTTTTGTATTCCAGGGTCATCAGCGTTGAAGACGGGCTATAGACGGGATAGCAATCGATTCCATCCGCGCGCAGCATCTCCACCACATGTTGATCTTCTTTTGCCAGGCGGGTTACCACCGCGCCGCGAAGCCCAAGCGCCTTGCCGGCATGGGCGGCATAATTCATACCCCCGCCGTCAATCTGGTTGGTACCTGCTGGTGTGATGATGGTATCTTTGGTGTAGTTACCTGCAAAAATTACATCGTAGTGTTTTTCAGTTTTTTCCATGCGCTTCTCCAAGAAATTACAAAATTGTTATAAATGCGAGCAACTGGCTCAAGCTAAATGCGGTTTAACTGACTGTCTCTTACGATCAAAATAGCGCCAAAATCGCTGGGATCGCGTTTTGAAAGAGCCAGTAAAACAACCCTCCTACCAGCATGGTTGCCGGAATGGTAATGACCCAGGCAATCGCAATCTCGCCAGCCACGCCCCAACGCACTTTGCTCATGCGTTCAGCTGCGCCAACACCCATGATGGAAGAACTCACCACCTGGGTTGTACTGACGGGGCTCCCAAGCAGGGAAGCGGCAATGATGACAATCGCGGATGTGATCTGCGAGGAAAAGCCGTGGACTGGGCGAATTTTGTAGAACTTTGAGCCAAGAGTTTTGATCAGTTGCCAGCCGCCAAGGGCGGTTCCGAGGGCAATTGCGGCCGCGCATGCCAGCACCACCCAGTTCGGCACGTGGAAGGTGGATTGAAAGCCTGTGATGACCAGACCGAGGGTGATGATACCCATCGTTTTCTGGGCGTCGTTGGTACCATGGCTGAGAGCCAGCCCTAAAGAGGTGATCACCTGCAGTTTCTTAAAGACGCCGTTGATCTTTGGTGTTGCTTTCCAAGAAAGAAGATATACGATGTTGGCGATGATAACACCAGCCACAAAACCAATGATCGGTGAGGCAAACAAGCCAATCAGGATCTTGGTGATGCCTTTGACGAGTAAAACCTTGAATCCGGCTTTCACCACCACGGCGCCAATCAGGCCGCCAATGATTGCGTGTGAGGAACTGCTGGGGATGCCCAAAATCCAGGTCAAAACATTCCAGAAGATCGCGCTAAAGCAGGCTGCAAGAAGCACTATCATGTTGATGTGCTCGGCGGCAACGATGTCGTTGCCAATGGTAGTGGCGACTGCCACCCCAAAGATGAAAGGACCAACAAAGTTCGCAAGCGCTGTAATCAGCAAGGCTATCTGCGGGCGGATGGCGCGCGATGAGATCATGGTGGCGACGATGTTGCTTGAATCGTGAACACCGTTGAGGAAATCAAAAATCAACGCGAAAATGATGAGGAGAATAAGTGAGGCTTCCATGATGTTCAGCGTTATGACGTTTTGACCACAATGTCAGCCAGGACGTTAGCAGCCTCATCGGTTCTATCAGCAGCGTTGCTCAGATGGCGATAAACTTCGCGCATCTTCATGGCTTTGACCACACCTTTCAGGTCTTCAGTATCCTTGAACATATTCGCCAGGGCTTCGCGGTAGACATGCTCAATCTTGTTTTCAACCTTTTTAGCACGATTGGCGTGTTCGGCGGTTACACTTGGGTGGTCCTGCAAGCACTCCACAGCTTTGAGCATTTCGAAGGTGGATTCCTTGAGAAGCGTACAGATCTGCACCATGTATTCCGTGGGTTTCACCTTGAAAATCACGATCTCAGTCATGGTGCTGTAGGCGTAGTCGAGAATATCGTCAATTGCCCTCGAAAGTGCGTAGATATCTTCACGATCGAAAGGCGTAATGAAGGTGCGATTT
This sequence comes from uncultured Anaerolineaceae bacterium, assembly GCA_964647425.1. Lineage (GTDB taxonomy): Bacteria > Chloroflexota > Anaerolineae > Anaerolineales > Anaerolineaceae > Mesolinea. The sequence goes on along the minus strand of CAZYIJ010000064.1, from coordinate 4,331 downwards.
AGTTCATCAATCAATAAACGACGGGTTTCATCGGCTTCCTTTTCTTTGGCTGTCAGTTGATCTGCGATTTTTGTTTCAGGATTAATCATATAAGCCAGCAACAGATCGACGCCTTCCAGGGTTAATTTTGTTTGTTCTTGTATTCTCTGCAAGAAAATATTCCGTCGTTTCTTAAAAATTTTCAACATGATGCATTCCTCCGTTTAGAGTTGATACTGGTTATGCAGCCAGTTTTTTCCAATAATCTGAGCCCAGGCAAGAATTCTTCAAAACTTACTGAGCTGCTAATTTCGAGTGTGCGCAAAGCGTGAGAGGGCAAATAGGGAGCCAGCCAGGCAAAGTCCACATCCCCTGAACCAGGGATTTGATGGTCCAGAATGTCCTGCACATCGTGCAAATGAACACCCACCATACGCGGGGAAAAAGCATCCAACCACTGCTGGAAAGACATCAGCCCGAGTTGGTTGTGAACCTGAATATGACCAACATCCAACAGCCAACCCACCCAGGGCTGCTGAAATTCCTTGAGCAGTACCTCCATTTCCTCGAAGATTGGCAGCTCGTAAAAATGCAGGCGGTTCTCAAGCCCAAGAAACAGGTCCGAATCTTTTGCAAAGTCCACAATCTCGGTCATACTGTGGATCAGTGCTTCGAGGTGAGGTTTTCCGCGTTCCAAACGATCTGCCTTGACGTCTTTCAGGAGGGTTTGGTATTCCGGGCTGCCCTTGAGCCCAACGCGATATAAATCCCTCAGCCGGTTATCTAATGAATGGTCGCCATCCACCCGACCGGGATGGATTACCACCAACCTTGAGCCCAGGCGGAAGGCAAGGTCGATGCTGCGTTTGAGGGTATCCACTCCGACACGCCGCTTTTCTTCCACCAGAGATGTAACCTGCAAATCCCCCTGTTCAAGCTTTTTGTTCGGGATCACAGCTGGGCATGGATCATGAACCGACCCCACGTGGTAGCGGTCAAGATCAAAAGTTTCCAGTTCCTCAGGGGTGATTTGGTGGTTAAGCTCAAAACGCGCGAAACCCAATTCCCTGCCCTTGCGGCAAAAATCATTGGCCGTATCGGTGGCTCGTGACCACCACATGGTTGACAAAGCGGCGTCATAGAGTGTGTTAATCGCTTCTTGGGAAGAGCAGTTAAATTCCATATTTTTGGTTTCTATACCTTCTTTATGCAGCCGTGGTCAACCAAAATTTCGAGACCACGGGTTATTTGTGCTGTAGTGCAATCTGGTGAAACCTCAAGCGTACGCAAGACACCGTCCGTCATGTAGGGAGCCAAGCTCGAAAAATCGACTTCTCCCATGCCGGGGGAAAGATGGTCCTGCAAGCCTTTTACGTCGTGTAAATGCGCGCCAATCAAGCGCTGGTGGAAGCGGCGAAGCCACTCACCCTTGCCAACCATGCCGAGGGCTTCAAGGTTGTGGGCGTGTCCGGCATCGTATTGAAAACCAAACCAGGGTTCGTCGCACAGTCCGAGCAGGGTTTCCATCTCATCCGGCAGGGGCAGGTCGTGATATCGGTTGCGATTTTCAAGCGCGATGGCAAGGCCTGATCCCCTGGCGAAGGAAATCACTTCTTCCAGGCTGCGGATGACGCGCTCAAAATGAGGAAGCGCCTTTTGGTTTCGATCGGCGATGTAGTCCTGTTGGAGTTGACTGAATTCCGCAGTTCCTGACTTCCCCTCAAGATACATCTCCCGGAGTCTTTTGTCTTTCGAATGGTCGCATTGAACTGCCCCGCAATGCACCACAACAGAGCGCGAACCCAATCGCACCGCCAGGTCGATGGAGCCTTTTAGGTTTTCAACTGCCTTCAAGCGTTGGGTTTCATCCAAACTGGAAAGCGAGATATCCCGTCTTTTTAACTCGGTGTACCCATATTCTGATGGGCAGGGGTCGTGGATGGTGGCGACGTAGTACTTGTTCCGATCCCATTCCTGGTACAAGCTTGGTGTGACTTTGTTGCTGAATTCAAAGCCGACAAAGCCCAATTTGCGGGCTAAGGGAAAAGTCTCAGCAAAAGGCATCTCCTGGTCAGCACTCCACATGGTGGAAAGGGAGATGTCATAAAGCATTTCGGGTTGGGCGGCTTCGAAGTCCTGCGGGTTTGGCTCAGGGGCAGCCTGGAAGATGCCCAACAGTTCTCGAAGACGACCAATGCGAAATTGGGGTTTTGTTTCGGTGATGGTTTCCGCCTGGAAGTCATCATCCGGATCATACTCGTCAGTTTGGTAACCGGTCATGTTGATCATGATGACTGCGCCAAACCCAGCTTGCGTGGCCCCAATCAGATCACGGGAGATGTTATCGCCAACGTAGGCACAATTTTGCGGCAGAACGCCCATTCCGCGCGCGGCTTGCAGGAACATGGATGGGTGTGGTTTTCGGCTGCCAACCACGCAGGACAAAATCACCGGGTGGATGAGTTCAGTTAGACCGTTATCAGCCAGCAGGGCATGTGCTTCGATGGATGAGGTCGTGTTGCTTACGATCGAGAGTTTATAACCTCGTTTGGCAAGGACTTTGATGGTGCTGACCGCATCCGGGAAGATCTGGTTGTTTCGTGAAGCTCTCCACATCTGGTTGAGGGCAACTGCGTTCTGCCAGACAAATTCCCGTGGAAAGTCGGGCAGGAAGAAGCGTGTCCAAAGTTCCGTTTCCGGTAGCTCGAGGAGAGTCTTCTTGCACCATTTGCGGTATTCTTTTTCGCGTTCACGCAGCAGGCTCAGGAAATCAGCCGGCTCGCCCTCCACCCCAAGGAAAGATTGCAGGTTGCGGATGTAATCCAGGTTACCTCTCCGGTTTTTGATGGTCGCGCGGAGTGTGCCACCAACGTCGAAACAAATCGCTTTTATTTCATCAGTCATATTTGGGTCCTGTCTGTTTTTATCAGCCCTGCAAGCAGGACACCTTTGGAATTTCGCGAATGTCGTTTATGTAAGCGTCTGCCAGGGTTCCAGCGTCATAGTTTAGTGCGATGGTTTTCATGCCGATCTCGCGCGCTCCGTCAATCTCTGCCTTCTTATGTCCCACAAAGACCGCATCGCAAGGATCGACGCCAACCTGGGTCAAAGCGCGCTGGTACATTTCGGGGTCAGGCTTGCGCGCGCCAACTTCTTTTGAACTGATCACAGAATCCCAGACTCTGCCAAAACCATGCTGGTCAAACCAATCGAGTTTGATTGAAAATGCCATGGCGGTATCCGTGATGATCCCCAGCATATACCCTTTCTCTTTGAGTTCCAAGATCGTTTCCGGGGCACCGCAGATGATCTCAACGTTGTTGTCATCGGCTTGCATCGCTTCCACGCCCTCAGAAACCAAATCCGGATTTGATATACCAAAAAACCGGATAAGCTGTTCATAATAACCGTGACGCGGGAGTTTGCCTGTGAATGCAAGCGCTTTAAGTTGTTTTCTCTCATCATCGAAATTTTTTGGAAATTCCAACTGGTGCGAATCAAGAAATGCTTTAAGATGCTGGTCTTTATGCGGCCTGGTGTAGAGGATGTCGCCGGCGTCAAAGAAGATAGCCTTCACTTTGTGTCCATTATCGTTTTGAGCTGTTTGCTCGTCCTGGTCAAGGTATTGCTTGATCAAAGGGATCAAATCCAGCATGTTTTCAATTTTTGCGTCAGGCTCCGCGCCTTCGTCGGGTTCACCATTATCATAGATATGGTGGATCTTGATAGCCGCCCTGAAACCGGCTCGTTGCGCGCCCAGGATATCGCGGTTGACTTTGTCCCCGATGTAGATACAGGCGCTGGTTGGCACCTGCGCTAGACGTGCCGCGTGGTAAAAAATTGCTGGATCCGGTTTGCGCCTTCCGTATTCGGAAGAGAGGACCACCGGGTCAAAATAGCAGTCTATCCCATACTCTTTCAGGCTGTATGGAACTTGTTGAAGGCTTTGTGTGTTGCTGATGCAACCGATCTTTAAGCCCATTTTCTGGATTTCAGCCAGAACCTGGGGGATTTCCGGGCGCATCTCACGCGTAAACAAGCGCGTTTCATAAATGAAAGCCAGTTCCTCAGCAACAGGCTCTAAGTCAGCCAGGGACAGATGCAGATCTTTCAAAAAATAGGTAGCCCATATTTCTGCTGGTTTGAGCTCAATGTTGGACACCATGTTCCAGCGCAGGTATTCCGACGTGCCCGCGGTGATCATGTCTGCCAAACACGGATCCGAACAGGTAAGGATGATGCCTGTACGGCTGAGGCATTCGCGTACCGCGGAAACAGCCACAATTCTCTGCTCCCGGGTGTAACGGAATGTGTCAATCGTACCTCCCATGTCAAAAAAGACAGCTTTAAGC
>CAZYIJ010000063.1:0-11414 GCA_964647425.1 uncultured Anaerolineaceae bacterium | reverse complement strand
TTAGGACATTTCTATTTTGCTACTTTAGGACATTATCATGTTGCTCTTACAGCTCATAAAAATTGGTCACGCAATTGTAATTGTCAATGATATACTTCTCTGCATTGCATCCTGGGAGGTACTTATGAAAGTTCTAATCGTTGGTGGAGTGGCTGGCGGTGCCTCTGCTGCTGCCCGGCTGCGCCGCGTTTCTGAAAACTCTGAAATTATCATTTTTGAAAAAGGTCCATACGTTTCTTTTGCCAACTGCGGGCTGCCCTATCACCTTAGCGGCACGATCAAAGAGCGCGAACAACTACTGGTGACCAGCGCTGAAGACCTGCATAAACTGCTCAACCTGGATGTACGCACCAACCAGGAAGTGCTTTCCATCGATCGCGAGAACAAAACCATCACCGTGCGGGATCTGCTAAACCAGCGTGATTACACAGAATCCTACGACAAACTACTGCTCTCTCCCGGAGCCAGCCCGATCGTGCCGCCTTTGCCTGGCGTTGACCATGAAGGCGTTTTCGTGCTGCATAATATCCCTGAGCTGGATGCTATTGTCGAGTGGATCAAAATCCATCAGCCAAAGAAAGCTGTGGTGGTAGGCGGCGGCTTTATTGGTCTGGAAGTAGCTGAAAACCTGGTGGAACTGGGATTGAAGGTTGAACTGGTGGAAATGCTCAACCAGGTCATGGCGCCGTTGGATTTTGAAATGGCAGCCGAAGTGCATGAGCACCTGGAAATGCATGGGCTTGGGCTGCACTTGGGAGACGGCCTAAAATCGATCGAAACCGGCAGTGAAAGCAGCCTGCGGGTCAATACCAGCAGTGGTCTGAACATCCCGGCTGATATGGTGGTTCTCTCCATTGGTGTACGCCCCAACAGCAAACTGGTAAAAGACGCCGGTCTGGATATGGAACCGCGCGGTCATATTTGTGTCAACAACCATATGCAAACCTCCGACCCTGATATTTACGCGGTCGGTGATGCCGTTCAAATCGAATCTTGCCTGACACGCAAACCGACTTTTCTGGCGCTCGCCGGTCCTGCCAGCAAGCAGGGACGCATCGCTGCTGACAACATCGCTGGTCGGGATATGTCTTTCAAGGGTGTTATCGGGACTTCTGTTGTCAAGGTTTTTGACCTGACAGCCGCAAGCACCGGTCTCAACACCCGCCAACTTAACGAAGCCCAAATCCCCTTCGATAGTGTCACAGCCTTCAGTCATAACCATGCCGGCTACTATCCGGGAGCCTCACAGATCCATTTCAAACTCCTGTTTGGTCCGCAAGGACAAATTTACGGTGCTCAGGCTCTGGGTGTGAGCGGCGTGGACAAACGCATCGACGTGATCGCCACTGCCATTCACGGAAAATTGACCGTCTTCGATCTGGAAGAGTTGGAGCTCTCTTACGCTCCCCCTTACGGCTCAGCGCGCGACCCAGTGAACATTGTCGGTTTCGCGGCTGCCAATATCCTGCGTGGAGACGTTGAAGTTCTGCAATGGGACCAGTTTGAAGGGCTTGACGCGGACAAATGGTTCAAACTGGATGTCCGTTACCCGGAAGAACAAGCCGTTCTCAGCATTCCCGACGCGCTCAACATCCCGCTGCCTCAACTGCGCGGTCGCTTAAACGAACTGCCCAAAGATAAACGCATCCTGTGCATGTGCAGCACCGGGCAGCGCTCTTATTTCGCCGTGCGCATACTACGCCAGAATGGTTTTGATGCTGTAAACCTTACCGGCGGACTTAACATTCAAAAAACTACCAGAAAACCTGAAAAAACTATGAAACAACCTGACCTCCCACTCACAACTGAACCTATCAAGAACACTACCCCTGCCGAACCCAAAGTTGAATATCAGCTGGACGCCTGCGGACTGCAGTGTCCCGGTCCGATCCTGAAGCTTTATACCAAAGTCAAAGAAATGAATGATGGGGAAGTTGTTCAGATCAAAGCAACAGATTTGGGCTTTGCCAAAGACGTGGAAGCATGGACTAAATCTACCGGAAATACGTTGCTTGACCTGAAAATGGCTGGTGGAGAGGTGACTGCCCGGGTGCAAAAAGGGCTTGCTAATCCGGTTGAATCGCTTGGTTTGGCGCAATTACCCACCCCGACGGCAGGAAAAGACCTGACCATGGTGGTGTTCTCAGGCGACCTGGACAAAGCCATCGCCGCTTTCATCATCGCCAATGGCTTTGCTTCATTGGGACAAAAAGCGACCTTGTTTTTCACCTTTTGGGGGCTGAACATCTTGCGCAAGCCGGAACCAGTGGCGGTCAAAAAGAATTTCATCGAGAAAATGTTTGGCTGGATGATGCCAAGAGGCGCCAACAAGCTGACCCTTTCCCAGATGCATATGATGGGCGCGGGCACTGCTATGATCAAGGGCATTATGAAGAAATATAATGTCGATTCACTGCCCGAGATGATCAGGACTGCCCAGGAAAACGGCGTGCGCATCCTGGCTTGCCAGATGTCCATGGACCTGATGGGCATCAAAATGGAAGAATTGTTGGATGGAGTAGAAGCAGCCGGCGTGGCAACGATGGCAGCCTCCGCCACCGATTCCAACACTCATTACTTCATTTAAGATTGAGTAAAAGAAGACGGACCTGTCTTATATTAATACAATTAGGGCAGGTCCGGTTTTGTGAGGAGGAACAGGCATTGTTGCCTGACCAAGCAGCCTCTAATCCAAGGGACATGAGGATTGCTTTCTTTTGATTGGTTGAATAAATCATTGCAGTTAGTGCAAGACTTCCTTTAAGGATGGCTTTAGTTTATCTGCAACCCCCCATAATTAGAGGAATGAGGGTGGAAGACCGATTGGTTTTTATTATCGCACAACATAAGCCCGCAGAGCGACATATGTCCTTCTAACTACCAGCCAGAAATAAGAGCTGAAATTAAAATACACAAGAGAACTTTTGTCTAAACCCATTTCATCATGAGACAAGAAATTTGTTAGCCATTTATTGCATTCCCAAGGCGTTATGAAATTAATATAATAGTACAATTTACATATCGCTTTTTATTGAGTCAGAGGAGGGTTTTGTTATGATTGATACAAAAGAAGCAAAAACTGGTAAAGGATTTTATTGCTACCTAAAAAAAGTTCTAATTATTTTTTCTCTTCTGATAATTACCTCCTGTAGTTTTCTCTTTCCTAAGCCTCCAACTCAACAACCTACGACCTCGCCTATAGAAGTTCCCGATACTGACTTGATTATTGAAGGACAACTGTCTGATCTCCAATCTAAGGCAGCTAAAAAACTGGCACTTAACGCCCCTAATCAGACGGAAATTTACGCCCAACAAGGGGTAGTCAATTCAGTTATTACTGGATCATCTATTGCCCCTGGGCAAACTCCAGAAGAACAAATACAAACCTATTTTACAGAAAATGACGATTTATACCAGATCTCTCAGTTCAGCCAAAATTTTCAGAAGGTCAGGCAATTCGACCAGCCTAACGGCACCCAAATCCAGCAATTTCAGCAGATAATAAACGAAATCCCTGTCTATCGCTCAGATATTCGGGTCATGCTCGACCCTCAAGGCACGATTGCCCTCGTAAATTCTAATTACATGCCTGACAGCCTCTTCCCGCCTACCTTCACTCCCAAATTGAATTCCACCAGTGCAAAAGCAGCGTTCGAAACCCTCAACTTTAGTCTCCCTGAAGACGCTCAGCCCACCTTAGTTTTCTACAGCCCTGTCATGGTCGGAAAAACAGGACCATCTTTCTTAGCTTGGATTACTGAAGCTGGTTGGGATGGAAATTATGGAGATGTACTAATTAAAGACTCAGATAAAACGCTCGTGTCAACCAACACAGCGATCTTAACTTTTTCTTATGAGGTTCGCGATTATCAAAAAGATGTGTTTGATGTACTAGATCCTACTACTTATCCCACCCAGAATCGAATTAGCACCAAGCCCCTTCTCGCCGCTTCATATCCAGGTGATTATCCTGATATAAACAAAGTCGACCATCTGATCGACTACTTCACAACAGTCAATAACTATTACGAAACCAATTTTAATTATTCCAAATTCTACACGATGGATTCTGACTTAAAAATATTAGTAAATTTACGCATAGAGGTGCTAGATTCTCCCTTCACACTACGTAAAGATTCTCCCTTTTCATATAAAAACGATCAACATTCCATTCCCCCTTTAATTGCCTTCACTGATAAAAAAAGTGAGCAGGGCATCGATGTATTCGCCCATGAGTTCCAACATCACGTGACAAACGACTTTGTGACTCTCGAGCATAATTATGAAAACGCTCAATCTTCCGCTTTAAGTGAAGCCTTTTCAGATTTCTTTGCGGCAGTTGCTGACCCAAGCGAGCAGCGCTGGCAAATACTTTTACGCGGCAAACCCATACGCGACATGCAGGACCCTACTAACGGTGTCCCATATATTACTTTCCCCGACCACCTTAATAAGTTCGTTCACCCAAAACCAAATACCAGTGGTGAAGACGAGTATGGCAATGGCCACCTCAACAGTACTATCATATCTCACGCACTCTACTTGCTCTCTGAAGGTGGCGAGAAAAGTGGCATTAAAGTATATGGAATTGGCATCGATACAACCGCGCAAATTGTCTTCCATTCTCTTCCGCTCCTAAACAACAACGCGAAATTTCGTGAAGCCCGAAACGCGATGCTCATCACGTGCCGCAATTTCATTGCCTCAGGGAAATTATCGAAAAATCACTGCAATCAGGTCCAAAATGCGTTTGCCGCAGTAGGCATAGGAGAATCTGCTAGTGAAAGCAGCATCCCTACCACAAGCCTAAATGGCTTACAGTTCGGATGGGCGCAATCTCCTAACCTGGCTCCTACTAACGTGGAATATGGTAACAACTTCCGAGTTTATGAAGATCTTGCCCATATTGGCTTTAGTTTTGTTCGCGAGAATTTACCTTGGATACTGATCCAGCAGAAGGAGGATGCTCCAATAGACCTTAATTTTGGCGTTTTTCCGAAGGACGTTTGGGCACGTTCCATAGAAAACAACAGCCTCAACGTAATGGCGACCGTCCTTGGAGGTCCCCCCCTCTGGCGCTCAGACATCAGCGATGAAGATTTTCTTAGAGTGTGGCGAAATTATCTATACCAATTGGTGCCAGAGTTAACTGAAACAGTCGATTACTGGGAAATTGGCACCCAACCCAACAAGCCTCGAACCTGGAGGGATTTCCGGCCTATTGCAGATAGTGTAGAACCAGAGCTATATGCCGAAATGCTCAAAATCGCTTATGAAGTCATAAAAGTATCCGAAAAGAATGACGTTGTCATCCTTGGCGGTCTCAATATACTTGCCGGCAGTAACTATCTGGGAATTGACCCGCTTGCCTTTATAAAAAGAATCTCATCAACCTGTCAATCCAAGTGTTTTGATGCAGTAGGTTTGTATGTGGAGTGGGGTGACTACCTCGCTGACCAAAGTCGTGATCTGAGCTGGGATGGCAAGCGTATCAAAATGGACATGCCGTCTTATATCGATTTAGCTGTCCGTGACATAAAAAGGGTTTCAGGGGATTCTACGCCAATTTGGATTACGGATATTGGCTGGGATCACGAACTTTCCAGCCGCCTTGCAGAAGAAAAACAAATAGAGATGTTCGAAGCAGAATCGGAAATTGTTGTAAAGACCATCGTCAGTCTGGCTTCCAATAAATCTGTTGAGGTTGTTTTTTATCAAGACTTTCACGATTACAATAAAACCAGAGTTTTTGGACCGGACATTTATTCTCTGGTCTACCTGCTCAGTAGGAGCGAACCGCGCGGAAGATTCCCTGTTTACTCCACCAATAACACTGTGCTCGAACAAGTCAGTCAGTTTCGTTTTTCTAAGACCAATTCCCAGGATGCAGCTTTTGTCTGGACAAATGATTCCACTATTTGGGGGTCGCTTGCAATAGTGGAGACCCTCGAAGATTACAACAGCAATATGCAGAAGTTTACCGATTTTCCCGATGCCGGCGAGGTAGTTGACATCAGTCACGATTCTGAATTTCAGATTCAAAAAAGCATCACACTTCTCCTCGCAGAAATGAACTCCCAGGACAAGCTTATCGTAAATGGATCCAACAACATTGAATATGAGCAGATCAAAATATGGAACTGGGGAAACCCTGAGTTCTATCTGACTTACGATCCTGCAGATTGGGAAGCCACAGACTATGCTTCCCTAATGTCAAAATCCTATCCGTACTGCGTTGTTGCATCTAACGGCTTTCGTGATGGTGGTCCGGAAGGTCCGCCCCCATATACCTATACTTCAGACACCAAAATTTTGGACGGCATTGAGTATTTCATCGATATCGAAATACCCAATTCTACTGGCATTCCGGATATGTTCCATGTCTACTGGGAGGAGCACCAAAACGCTGTGGCGTTATTCCCTGATCCTGAGGGTTTCGATGAGTGTTTAGCAGCCTTTTGGGAGGTTATGCAGTTATCTGCAGCCAATAATTTTGCACCATAGTGAGGTGAATTTTTGCAGAAGGCTTGGGTAGTCTCAATTCAAACTATAAAAAGGAGCCAGGTTCAGTCCTGCCTGGTCACATGCGGGGTGGGGGTGTAACCTAAGCCAAACGTTTTCTCGGGCGGTCTTTGACAGTCATCATCATGATCGTCGAGAGTACGACAAACCCAAACGATACGGCGAACATTACGATGTAATTAAAACTCTGTACTAACCAACCAGAAAGAACTGGCGCAAGCAACAAAAAGCCACCGGTGAGAGTCCTCGCCATGCCCAAATAAGTTGGTCGCAATTTCTCATCGCCTAACTCCATCACCAGCATAGTGTATCCCAGGGCCAATCCGGAAGTATAGAAACCGAAGGCGACGAAAACAGCATAAAATACCCACAGGGATTGTGAAAAGATCGCTAGTACCAAACCTAATCCCCAGGTGGTAAAAGACGAAATGACCACTTTCTGTGGACCGATGCGGTCGCCCAATGCTCCCCAAAAACCATAGCCAAAAATCCTGGAAAGAAGTAGCAGGGCTGTAAAGATGGCAGCGTAAGCATCCTCCAGATTGAAACGGTTGATTGCGTAAAGGGCGATAAAGGCGCTGGCCATATCGCCCAGGAACGCCAAAGCGCGCGAAACAAGGTAACGTCTGAAATTGCCATCAGATTTGAGAATCTGCTTCATCAGAGACCAGGTTTGCTGTTGTGCTTTTGGTTCGTCTTCTTGCTTTGACTCAGAGATGGGTTTGGGCTCTGGCTCGCGGTTGCGCGAAATAGAGGCGTACGAAAACCAGGTTGAGATCGCTGCTACTGCAAAGCCGATGGCATAGTTCTGGGGATAAGGGAATTTCCTCAATAAGTAGACGCTTAGCAACGAGCCGAGCAGCCCGGTAAGCTGAGCAAAAATGCGCGAGAGTCCGATAAAGCGAGCCCAGTGAGAAATTGGGATGACGCGGGCGTTCAATTCCTGCCAGGGCAGGCTTGCCATCCCACCGCCAATCCCGCGCCAGATCATTAGAAACAGCAGCAGCCAATAGATATTCTGGTTAGCGACATTGCCTATCAAAAGTGTGAGCAAGGGAAGGAACGTTAAGGGCATTCGCTCCAGGAAAGCCAATTTTAAAACAAATGGCAATACTTTGGGCATTTTGCTGATGCGACCAGACATAAACAGCTGCGGTATGAACGAGCCTGCGGTGACAACTGCAGGAATCAAACCGATCAGTAAAGGGGAGTCTGTCAGCGTAGCCGCAAACACTGGTATGATCGTGCTGATGGACCAGATGCTGTCTGAGAAGGAAAAGAACATCTGGTCGAAAGTGTTGGTGAACACGTTATGCTTAAAGTTGGCAGCCACACCTAAAGGGACGTTATCCTCGGGGTGGATGAGCAGCACGCGATCAAAGAGTCTGGTCAACAAATTCATGATGGCTGCGCCTAAAATGCGCGTATTCGGGGGCGGTCTTTGACCGTCGCCATTAACAGGGTCGACACTACTACAAAACCAAACGACACAGAAAACATGACAAAATAATCGAAGCGTTCAACTAACCAACCAGACAAAATCGGAGCCAGCAGCAAAAATCCACCCGTCAAGGTTCGGGCCATGCCCAAATAAATCGGGCGCAGTCTTTCTTCGCCCAACTCCATTGCCAGCATGGTGTCCCCCAGGTTCAATCCGGAAAGATAGAGACCGAAAGCAATAAAAACAATATAGTAGACCCATAGTGATTTCGAGAAAATGGCTGCCAATAAGCCTAATCCCCAGATGACAAAGGATAAAATTACAATTTTCTGGGGACCGATCCGATCGCCCAGGTAGCCCCAGATTACATAGCCGAGTATTCCGGTTATCAGGATCAACGCCGTAAAAATGGCGGCATGGGCATCCCCCAGTTGGAAGCGGTTGATTGCGTACACGGCAATAAAGGCGCTGGCCATGTTGCCCATAAACGCCAGCGATCGCGCAACAAGGTAGCGTCTGAAGTTGCCATCAGATTTAAGAATCTGCTTCATCCGTGCCCAGGTTTGCCCACTCGCCTTCTGCCCCACTTCTGCTTGAGGTTCGTCCGGGATTTGGACCTCAGGTTCACGGTTACGCGAATATGCCGCAAAGGAGACCCAGAGGGCGACAAGCGCCACAATGAACCCAATGGCATAGTTCTTTGGGTAGGGGAACTTTCCTAACAGGTAAACGGAGAGTAAAGAGCCTAGCACCCCGGTTAGCTGGGCAAACACACGCGATAGACCAATGAATCGCGCCCGGTGCGTGATGGGAATCACCCGGGCAATAATTTCCTGCCAGGGCAACCCCGACATTCCTGCCCCAATCCCGCGCCACACCATTATCAGGAAAAATAGCCAGTAAACCTGCAGGTTGTCAATCCTGCCAATCAAAAGAGTGAGCAGCGGCAGGAAAATATAAGGGACACGCTCCAGGAAGCCAAATTTCATAGATGTCGGCAGTACCCTGGGCAGTTTGCTGATGTGTCCGGACATGAACAGCTGCGGAATGAACCAGCCAGCATTTACCACAGCGGGAATAAGACCGATCAGCAGGGGAGAGTCGGTCAAGGTCGCGGCAAAGACAGGCATAATTGTATTGACCGACCAGAAACTATCAGCAAGGTAAAACAAGCTCACATCGATGGTGTTGATGATTACGTTGTGTTTAAATTTACCAGCCACGTCCGAAGGAACGTTATCCTCGGGGCGGATGCGCATTAAGCGTTCAAAGAAACTGGTCAAGACTTTCATAGCAGTGAAATTATAGTTTAGTGCAGCCATTTCGGGAGATTGTTGGACAGCCAGATTGGAACCCAACCTGCGAAAGATGCCCGGGCAAGTTATAATGAAGGCATGAAAATTGCGGTGATAGGAGCTGGCGCGGCAGGAATCATGGCTGCCTTGCAAGCTGCGCCTGTCGCACAGGAGGGCGGAGAAGTCACGCTCTTTGAACACAATCAAACTATCGGGCGCAAATTGCTGGTAACTGGCAGTGGGCGCTGCAACCTCACCAACGATGCGCTTATTCCCTCACTTTATTATTGTTCAGACCCCGACTGGATTGAAAAATTCCTGGACACCTTTGGTGTCGCAGAAGTAAAAGAAGTTTTCGAGAAATTGGGCATCCCCACTATCAAAACCGACGACGGCTGGTATTACCCGCTGTCGCAGTCTTCTCAATCTGTGGTCGAAATCTTGAAGGAACGGCTGGGGGAGGTGGGTGTAAAGTTGCGCGCGGCCACTGAGGTGGAGTGGTTCAACTGGAAAGATGGACAATTCGAGCTCAAATTGAACTGGAATGAACAAAAGACAGTCGAACAATTTGATAAATTGGTGCTGGCAGCGGGGGGTAAAGCCTATCCCGAATTGGGTTCCAAGGGCAATCTGTTCCCGGCTTTGGAGCGGATTGGTCACACAATTGAACCCATCAGCCCTGCCCTGGGTCCGATTTTTGTGGATTTAGGAGTCTTTAAAGCCTTGAAGGGGCTGCGATTTGACGCGGTCACCTCGATCTACCTGGACGGTGAGCGGCTTGGCAGCACGTTTGGCAACCTGATCGTGACAGAAAAAGGGTTTAACGGACCTGGTGTGATGAATTTAAGTCACTTTGTTGGCTTGCATCCTGGTAAGAATCTGGAATTGCAGGTCAACTTCCTAGCGCCTTTTTGGGAAGGCATGGCGGAAGAGCTAGCGGACCTTGAAAATGCCAGGGGCAGTTTGAGGGGCTTACTATTGAGGGCACTGGCGCCGAAAGCGGTCGATTTTTTCCTGAGCCAGGCAGAAATTGCCCCCGAAACCCAAATAAGAGCAGTGGAAGGCGAACAACTGCTGGCCTTGCTTCGCGTAGCCACAGATAATCGCTTCAAGGTAAAGGGCGCGGGGGACTTCAAGAACAGCCAGGTGACTGTTGGCGGGGTGCCTGTCAGCGAAGTTGAGCCCCTTAGTTTTGAATCAAAACTCATCCCCGGGCTTTACCTGGTTGGCGAGACTAACAACGTCGCCGGACCCTGTGGTGGCTACAATTTACATTACGCCTTTGGAAGTGGAATTCTGGCCGGCAAACACCTGGTCAGTTCAAAACACAACAGTTAAAGGAGAGTATATGACCATTCCATTCATGGAGCCGTTTCGCATCAAGGTTGTTGAGAAAGTAAAGATGACTACAAGAGCAGAACGGGAAGCAGCCCTGGCAAAGGCTCATCTCAATCTTTTCAACATTCCTGCAGAAGACGTTTACATCGATTTGCTGACCGACAGCGGAACAAACGCGATGAGTGATGAGCAGTGGGCGGGCATGATGCGCGGGGATGAATCCTACGCAGGCGCGAAAAGTTATTATCACTTTGAGAAAGCTGTCCAGGAAATCTTAGGCTTCGAATTTGTCCTTCCTACTCACCAGGGAAGGGCGGCCGAAGGGATGCTTTTTGCGACGCTGGTTAAGAAAGGGCAATCAGTCCCCAACAACCGCCACTTCGATACCACGCAGGCGAACTTGTTGGTGTTGGGTGCCAACCCGGTTGATTTCACCGTTCCAGAAGCAGAAGACAGCACCATCGATCTGCCATTCAAGGGCAATATGGACCTGGAAAAACTCCAGGAATTCATCCAAACAGTTGGCGCAGAGAATATTCCGTTGGGAATGCTCACCATCACCAACAACTCAGCCGCTGGGCAGCCTGTTTCGATGGATAACATCCGCCAGACTGCTGAAATTTATCACAGTTATGGGATCCCCTTCTTCCTGGATGCCTGCCGTTTCTCTGAAAACGCCTGGTTTATCAAGATTCGCGATCCAAGATATGCGGATACTCCGGTGAAAGATATTGTGCTTGAGATGTGCTCTTATGCCGATGGCTGCACCATGAGCGCCAAAAAAGACGCGATCGTCAATATTGGCGGCTTTATCGCTT
>CAZYIJ010000062.1:8429-11596 GCA_964647425.1 uncultured Anaerolineaceae bacterium | reverse complement strand
GTCAACCATGTGTCCGAACACCTGTCAGCGATCTATCCGGTCTATACACAAAGGGAGGGTTTAAACAAGTTCGTGCCAGTCTCCTGACCGAGCACACTATTGGACCGAAGATCTCTGCAAATCTAAGTAGGTGTAATTGCGGGTGAAAAAGTGAAAACAATCATAGTTTGCTGTAGAAACCGTCCTGTACCCAACCCATAACTCAAGCTAAAGGTAAAATCGCTGGATTTAGGTAAAATAGAAGCATGCGTGTTCGATATTTTTGGCTGATGATGATAATGATGGTTCTTATCTTGAGCGCCTGCCAGGCTGAAGCAACAGCCTTGCCAGAGCCCTCAGCCACGCCTGCCCTCCCCACGCTCGAACCCAGCCCTACTATTGACTGGTTTCCACGCACGCCAACACCCACTCCCGAAATACCCGTTACGCCCCAACCGGTCGAACCAACCATCTCAACACCATTGCCTGGTGATCTGATCGCATCGGACGATTTTAGCGATCCGCAGCTTTGGCAGACCAGCAGCGGCGCGCCTGGTACGGTTGCTTACGAAACCAATGCCCTCTCTTTGGCAGTCACTGGCGGCAAAAACACGCTCACCAGCATCAGCACCCACGAATTGCCCTCGGACTTCTTCCTTGAAATCAATATGGACGCACAAATGTGTTCTCCGGAAGACCAATTTGGTCTGATTTTATGGAACAATAGTACCTCTGGCACTTTTCGGCTCTGGTTCAGCTGTTCAGGTCAGGTCATGATGGATCGCGTATTACCATCCGGCACAACTGTGCTTCAAAAATGGATGCCTGCCCGCAAATTTCAAATCGGATCACCTGCGAAAAACAGGATCGGAGTCCGGTCACAAAACAACAGTCTTGAAGTCTATGTAAACGAAACACATCAATTCACCTTTACCCCTTTAAACAAGTTAAATGGGGCTTTAGGTGTGATCGCTCAAAGTGCAGGTAACCTCGCGATGACCATCCAGGTCTCAAACCTCCAGATAATGAACCCGTAGAGCAAAAATTTGTCAATCAAGGATATAATGGGGGCACATATCGAGATTTTCCATGTCTTGATGACAACGAAGAGGAGAGAATGGATCAAAAACTCAAAATCATCATCCCCATGGCTGGTCTTGGAAGTCGCCTGCGTCCCCTCACCTGGAGCCGGCCGAAGCCACTGGTCAGTCTTGCGGGATCCACAGTTCTTGATCACTTATTAGCCAGCTTCAAAACTGTCCCGGATTACGAAAAAGCAGAATTGGTCTTCATCATGTCACCAGGTCAGCAGGAACTGATCCAGGCTCACATGCAGAAGCACTATCCCAAATCCAAAGTGCACTATGTGGAACAACCAGAAAAGAAGGGTCAATCCGATGCTCTCTGGCATGCCCGCGAGCACCTGGACGGTCCCGCATTGATCGTTTTTTCAGACACCCTGATCGAAAACGATTTCAGTTGTATCGCAAAAGAGGAAGGTGACTCAATTGCTTGGGTCAAAGCAGTGCCAGACCCTCGCCGTTTCGGTGTAGTGGAGGTCGATTCCCGCGGCTTGGTTACCCGACTGATTGAAAAACCCAACGATATGAACAACAACCTTGCTGTTGTTGGCTGCTATTTTTTCAATGATGGACAGAAGTTAGCCCGTGCAATCGAAGAACAAATTGATCGCAAAATCGCTTTGCGGGGCGAATATTACCTGGTTGAAGCCATCAACCTGATGCTTGAAAACCGCGCTACCATGCGCACCGAACAAGTAAAAGTTTGGCTGGACGCAGGTACATCCGAAGCGCTGTTGGATACCAACCGCTATCTTTTGGAACATGGTCGGGCAAACTTTGAGGAAAATGGCACGTTTGATGATAACATCATCATCCCTCCTGTTTTCATCCATCCCGACGCCCGTGTCAACACTTCGATCCTTGGTCCATTTGTTTCCATCGGCGCAGGCAGCATTATTCACAACAGCACCATCAAAGATTCAATCCTCAGCCAGGGAGCGCACATCACCAACACCACCCTGGAAGGTTCTTTGCTCGGTTACGATGTTGTCATAAACGGTATGAAAGGAAAATTTAACCTCGGAGACAACTCCTGGGCTAATTGGTAGTCAAAATCGATACAAACAAAAAGGAGAGTTAATGAAAAGGGTTTTATCTGAAAAGGTAGTCGGGCTCAAACCATCAGGTATTCGTTTGTTTTTTGAAATCGCGGCAACAATGAAAGATGTCATCTCACTTGGCATCGGTGAACCAGACTTCTGCACGCCCGAACCGATTATTCAGGCAGGTATCGAAGCATTACATCGAAGTGAAACTCACTACACTTCCAATCACGGCATTTTGGTCCTTAGGCAAGCAGTTGCAGACCATCTCAAACGTCTTTATCACGTCGAGTATTTTCCTCAAAGTGAAATCGTCATAACCGTCGGTGTTTCTGAAGCACTATATCTGGCTTTTACGGCGATTCTTGACCCTGAAGATGAGGTGATCGTCCCAACCCCTTGCTTTGTTTCCTATCAAGCTGAGGTAACCCTGGCAGGCGGCGTGCCGGTTGAGGTAGCTGCTCAAGTTGAAAACAACTTTGTCC
This sequence comes from uncultured Anaerolineaceae bacterium, assembly GCA_964647425.1. Classification (GTDB taxonomy): domain Bacteria; phylum Chloroflexota; class Anaerolineae; order Anaerolineales; family Anaerolineaceae; genus Mesolinea. The sequence continues at coordinate 9,007 of CAZYIJ010000062.1, read as the reverse complement.
CGAGAATTGAAGATATTGAAGCTGCCGTGACCCCCAAAACCAAAGCAATCTTAATCGGAAGCCCCAGCAACCCTACAGGTGCAGTCTATGATCGCGACTTTTTGCTGCAGTTGGCAGACCTGGCTGAAAAACACGACTTGATCGTGATCTCAGATGAAATCTATGACCGTCTGGTTTATGGCACTGAACATGTCTGCTTTCCCAGTTTGCCCAGAATGCAAGAACGAACCATCCTTCTGGGAGGTTTCTCCAAAGCCTATGCCATGACTGGCTGGCGCATTGGTTACGCTGCCGCTCCAAAAGAGATCCTCAATGGCATGGTTCGTGTGCACCAATATACTGTCATGTCTGCGCCTACAATCTCCCAATACGCTGCGCTCTCTGCCCTCATGATTGGCGAACCTTATGTGCAGGAAATGCTCAAAGAGTATGATCGCCGCAGAAAACTTATTATGAAAGGCTTGAACTCCATCGGGTTGAAAACCTTTGAGCCCAAAGGGGCCTTTTATGCCTTTCCCGACCTACGCTCTACTGGTTTGAGCGATGATGAATTCTGCAACCGCCTGCTTCAGGAAGAA
>CAZYIJ010000062.1:0-8419 GCA_964647425.1 uncultured Anaerolineaceae bacterium | reverse complement strand
GCAATCGTCCCAGGAAATGCGTTTGGCGATGCCGGCATCGGATTTGCACGTGTTTCTTATGCCACTTGCTATGAGCAGTTAGAGGAAGCGCTTGAGCGAATTGACCGATTTGTCAAAAAGATCTGAAACAGATTTTTTAAAAAAATAACCGAGTTGATGCGCGAGTATAGACACTCGCGCATTTTTTTGATACTATCTAAACAGAATTAATAGCAAAGAAAGGCAAATAATGACAATTGAGATAAAGCCTCTTTCCCCAGAAATGGCGGAAACATTTACATCTTATGTCGGCAACATGGATTTTCGCCATGCGCCACACTGGCAATTCTGCAATTGCCAATATTATCACGTGAAGTGCACCTCTGAAGAGTGGCGTGCTCGTTCAGCCGAACAAAACCAACAATTGGCGCACAAAAACATCCGTGATGGGGTGATGAAAGGCTTCATGGCTTTCGATGGAGACAAACCTGTCGGTTGGATCAATGCGAATGACTGGCATAATTATGCGTTGCTTGAAGACGACGAAGAGTTGCTGCATTTCGAAGGCAAAACTGGTTTGGTCGTTTGTTTTCTCATTCATCCAGACTATCGCAACCAAGGTCTCGCCAAATCACTACTAAAAACTGCCGTTGATAACTTCCGCGATTTGGGGTTCGACCGTGCCGCCGGTCGCCCCTTTACATGGAGTGCCCATCCGGAACGTCAATATCATGGCAGTCCGGGTATGTATGAAGCGCTCGGTTTTGAGAGGCTTTCAGAGAAAAACGGTGTATTCACCTACGTGCTTGACTTGAAGTAAGTCATCTGTCTTTTAAAAAATAAGAAGACCTCAAAAGGTCTTCTTTGCTTTAAGTCGTTTTTGATCTAAAGCTTTTCTGCCATGACTCATTAAAAGTGATCAGAAATTTGAACTGGCTAAAAATTCCCTGAAATCAGGCTTGCCACTCACCAATGCCCTTCCAGGCATGATCCAGATGCTCTGCCATCACATCCTTCAATTGATATTTGACCATTTGGCGAACAGCAAACATCAAATCTATTCCGCCAATCTCATAGATGCGCCGACCGATAGCCTTTGCTTCACGGTGATGGAGTTGGTGATCAAAAGGACCACCAGGAGCAAGGGAGATAAAATCGTCCATCTTGCCAATTTGAACAAGTTGAGAGATCATCTTTTTGACCTCAGCTTTGTTTTGCGGGTCAAGCGCTCGAATTTCTGGTTCGCCAAAAATTTTATTGAAGATGCTCATGATCACTCCTTTATCTTTATCCTATTATAGCGGAAAGTTATCCGGACTGACTATTCATTCAACTCAAAAAAACAAGCATAAACCTCTTCCCAACCCAAGCGGTTTGCCTATTGATCAAATTGGCTTGCTGAAGCTTATCGATCAATAATGAATAATCGTGTCGCGCACCTTGCCCCATTTCAAAGCGTCCGCGATGCCTTCTTCAATGCTCTTTTCAGTTTTCCATCCCAACAAGCGTTTGGCTTTATCCGCGTTGGCGTAAGCACCTGCGATGTCCCCAGGTCGAGGCGGCTGGATTGAAACGGGGAGTTGTTTACCGACCACGTTTTCGAAGGCTACAAGGAATTCCTTGACTGTGACACCCTTGCCAGTCCCCAGGTTGATAACGGTATAGTTGATATCGTCTTCAGAGCCTTCAGCTATCGCTTTATCGAAATTTTCGATAGCCTTCAAATGTGCCAGCGCTAGGTCCCAGACATGCAGATAGTCACGAATACCGGATCCGTCCCGGGTAGGCCAGTCAATGCCAGTCAGGTTGAAGACCGGCTGCCGTCCCAAAGAAACTTCCACCAGTGTGCCAATCAGATGGCTTGGATGTTGAATGTGCAAACCGGTCCGCATTTGTGGGTCAGAGCCAATCGGGTTGAAATATCGTAGCGCGATTCCTTCCAAACCATAGGCGGCGCAAAAATCTTTCAATACCATTTCCATCATGAACTTGGTGCGCGAGTATGGGCTCAAGGGTCGCAATGGTGCATCCTCTGTGACCATGAAACCGGGAACCACATCATACACCGCGGCAGAAGAACTGAAAACCACCTTTGGGTGACCGAGATCAGCCAGGGTCTTGAAAAATTCCATCGATTTAACGACATTTTCACGGTAATACTCGTAAGGGCGCGAAACGGATTCCGGCACTACGATCAAGGCGGCGCAATGGATTGTGCCATAGATGTCAGGATGGTCCGAAAAAACGCGACGAACCATGGCGCGATCAGAGATGTCTGCCTCGTAGAAAATGCGGTCCTTGGTGAATTCCCGCCTTCCAGTTACCAGTGAATCAAGAATGATCGGTGTATGCCCGTTATCAAGCAAAACCGAAGCAATCGTACTGCCAATATATCCCGCTCCACCTGTAATCAGAACTTTCATAGCACCTCTCTGGTTTTTTATTGATTGTACTCCATCGGATTGCTGGCAGTAACTTCTCTGACAGTAAGTAAAATGGAGAGCCCTATGAGGAGGAAGGCAAGAATGGATCCAATACCCCAGTATTGACCGGCCTGCTCAGCTGCCAACTCTGCCATACCCTTATTTACATAGAAGTTATAAGCATTATAGGAAATGGCGCCAAACACAAAGGGACCGACAAAGGTGGAGGTACGCCCAGCCACTGAAAGAAAACCGTAAAATTCGGTCGTTTTGCTCTCTGGTGCCAACTGGCTTACCATGGTGCGGCTAACTGCCTGAGCTCCGGAGAGCGAGAAACCGGCGAATGCTCCAACGACAAAGAAGCCAATCATATCTTTGACGAAATAGAGGCCAACCAACGCCCCAATCAGGATAATTAGAGAAAAAATGATGGAGCGTTTGCTGCTCTTGGCGTCTGAGATCTTGCCGAAATAGAGGGCTCCGAGGGCACCAGTGATGTGGATGATGATGACAAAAATAATCAGCTGAACCTGGTTGAGTCCAAAAAGGGTACCGCCAATAATGGCAGCAAAATCCATTAGCATCATGATCCCATCGTTGTAGATCAAAAAAGCAACCATGTAGCGCAGGAATTCTTTGTATTTGCGAATTTCCTTGAATGTGTTCGCCAGGTGTTTAAACGAAACCGATAGCAAAGTTTCCCCTTCGGGGATAGGAATGACCGGGCTCATCTCTTTGACTCTGAAAAATGTCGGTAATGAAGAAAGGGCAAAGACAAGAGCAGTGAGCAAAAATGTGTAAGGGATAAAATCATTTCCAATGATCTGCATCGGAACGACTGCAATTAGGAGCGTAGCGATCCCACCCAGCATGCCGATTGCCCAGCCTTTGCCAGAGATATAACCTATGGTTTCCGGGGTGGAGACATCCACCAGCAGCGCGTCATAAAAGACCTGCGCACCGCGATAACCGATCTCAGCCAGGATGAAAAAGACCATTCCCATGACAATATCACCTGGACCGACAAAAAATAGCAGCGCGGTGAAAATTACAGAAATGGCTGTAAAGATAAAGAGAAAGAGCTTCTTCGAACGGGAGGAATCGGCAATCGCACCAAGCACAGGCGAAACCAGCGCTACAGCAATCGCAGCGATGCCTACTGCCCAGCCCCACAATCGGGTGCCTTCTGCACCGCCTACAACGGCATTCTTAAAGTAAGCCGAGAAAACTGCCAGCAGGATCACAGCAGCATAAGCAGAGTTGCCAAAGTCATAGACATACCAGGCGTGTCTTGCCTGACGGGCAGTTTTGGTGTTTTCGAGTAGGTCTTTCGGTGTTAAGGTCATTATTTAATCCATTCTAAGCAAGATATTTGCAAACAGTTCAGTTGGCAATTGTATCAAATAAAACCCCACACCTTTGGAATAGATGTGGGGGTAAACGGTTTTTCTCATAAACTACGTCATTGTGGGTATTACACCAATCTTGATGGAATTAGCCAGTAATTTGTTTTCGCAGGAATAATCTCATCGCCTGCGTGGATCAATCCCCCATAGCCTATTGGCATTTCAATTGAGTCAAGTACGTCAAAGTTTTTGAATGCATGAGATGAGTTGTAATTGAGTTTAATTTCAAAAGGATGAATTTTGCCATTTCTGTCAATCAAAAAGTCTATTTCTTTTTGATTATCACAATCCCGTATTTTCAAGGATTACATCCTGTAAAATACAGGATGTAATTCTGAGATATGCAAGTTTGTCACCGATTTTGTCAAACAAAAGAATATTTAGAGTATTCCCCTATTTCAGAATTCGTTATTCCTCTGTCACGCGTTCCAGGTTGAATCGAACCATGTCTTCTATCAGTTGATGATCCAGTGGCTCGATGAAAGGGATCCGGATTGTGCCCTTACTGGTCTCATAATCTATCAATCTTTCTCCAAAATGAGCGATTGCTTCGGATCCGGGGTAAATACCCAGATGGGCTTTTTGAGCCGCGAAATGCAAAATCACCTTCCCATGCTTTTTGAGCGTAGGGATACCATAACTGATTGTCTGTTCCAGGTCCGGGTCAACTCCCAGCGCAATTTCACGCACCTTCAACAGAAGAGCTTGGATCTCTTCGGGGTAGTTTTGGATGAATGAATCGATTTTGTTTTCCATCAGCAACCTCCTCTGAATCTTAAATTTAATATACCACCCGCTCTCTCCTGAGAAAAAATTAATTAGAACCTTGCCGAAAATGAGCTGTTTCAGAACCCCGTTTCCCTGCTATAATGCAAAAAAGTGAACGTTGATATTCGCTCTACTGTCATTGTAATTGCCATCATGGCTGCTATTGCCGCAGTCATCATGGCTGCGCGCGCCCGCAACGCGATCCTCAGCGGTAAAAAACTGCCTTTCTTTTACAAAAAGCGTCAACAATATGAATTGGGTATTCGTCTGATCATCTCCGCACTCGTGTTGGGATTTCTTGCATTTGCCTCCCTGCGTTGGGGGGAAGGCTTAGCCTACCGCTATTTTCCGCCTACACTAACGCCATCGCTGACTCCAACTATTACTCTCACCCCTACCATTACCCTTACTCCTACGCTTACCCTCACACCTACCATTACCAACACGCCTTCGGTCACGAACACACCTTCCTTACCAGAAGAAATAACTGACCAATTCGAAGCTATCGGCACACCGCAGGACGATTATTTATTCAGCACGATCAAATTTTCAACTGAAGTCGATGAAGATCTTCAACCAATTGACCCCGCTAACGAATTCGAAAACCCGCTGGAAGTCATTTATGGCAGCTACAGCTACAACTTGATGACAAACGGCATCCAATGGACAGAGGTTTGGGTACGGGATGGGGTTACTATCCAATACAATGTGGGTATATGGCAAGGTCAAAGCGGTGGTTATGGGGTCAGCAAGCTGGATTTGCCAGCAGAGGAGTGGCTGCCCGGGCAATATCAATTACAGTTTTTCATTGGCACCGAATGGATCATGAGCGGAAATTTCCGTGTTTTGGGCAATCCGCCGACCGCAACCCCCACCATCACACCTACACCTACCCTGACCCCCAGTAACACGCCTACCCGCACAAATACACCCGTACCCAGCGCAACGCCCTTGCCGAGCAATACAACTCAACCCTGAGCTGGAAAATCAAACGTAACGTTTGCCAGGAAAGCCTGAAGCCAGAAAGCCAGCCACCTCTGCTGCCACCCTGGCGTTGTTTTTCAATAAAGCGATATTGGTCTGCATGCTGCGACCTTCGCTGAACGCACTGACCTTCTCCAGCAGATAAGGTGTGATCGCATTGCCCTGGATGCCATCCCGCTCAGCCTGAGCCAGGGCTTGCCCGATCCAATCTTCAACCACTTCTCTCTCGATTGCCTGGTCAGCTGGCGGCGGTACCACCAGCAAAATTCCGCCTTCGAGACCAAGTTCCCAATGGGCTTTAGCGATTTGCGCAGCTTCTTCAGCGGAGTCAGCTCTCGCTTTGAGTTTTATTCCGCTTGAAGTGGAATAAAATGCCGGTAACTCATCAGTTTGATAACCAATCACAGGCACGCCCTGGGTCTCCAGGTATTCCATGGTCGCGGGCAGGTCCAAAATCGCCTTCGCACCGGCACAAACCACCATCACTGGGCAGCGCCCCAACTGGGTCAGGTCTGCCGAGACATCCATCAGGTTGCCGCGATGCACTCCGCCGATCCCGCCCGTAGCAAAAACCTTGATCCCTTGCTTTTGGGCAACAAACATGGTCGCCGCGACAGTCGTACCGCCCGTTTCCCTTTTCGCAAGGGCAATCCCAAAATCCCGCAAACTGACCTTGCGCGGATTTTCAGCCATTGCCAAACGCTCCAATTCAAGATCACCTAAACCTACCCGTACCTTGCCATCCATAATCGCGATCGTGGCAGGGGTCGCTCCACCTTCGCGGACTACCGTTTCCATCGCTCTGGCAAGGTCAAGGTTATGTGGTTGGGGCAAACCGTGTGTGATCACTGTCGATTCCAAGGCGACAATCGGCTGACCAAAATGCTTCGCCTGCGCAATCTCAGGGCTGAGTTGGTAAAAGGACGGTTTTGGAGAGGGTTGGAATGGTTTCATCTTTTAATTTTACATCAATATAGATGGTGATTTTGGTGGGGAGACAGAGTTTCCGCTCGATAAGGCTAATAAGGTGTCAAAAATCTTCGAACCTCTTCGCCTTTCTAGCTTTTTCCAGGACAACTTGGGTACAATAAATAAAAAAGAAACTATGACAGAATCAAACCACCACTCAACACAAAAACGTTGGAACATTTCACCCCTTATACCCACGCACATCAGCAGGGAGCTTTCTGAGCACTCTCCTTTCCTGCGCCAGCTGCTCTTTAACCGTGGCATCACAACCGCTGAAAGCGCACGCGCTTACCTGGGAGCTGATTCTCCCACAGATACTAATCCTTTCGCGCTTAAAGATATGGACAAGGCAGTTGCTCTCATCCACGATGCCCTTGAAAGCGATCAAAATGTCGCAATTTACGGCGACTATGACACCGACGGGGTCACATCCAGTGCGCTGCTCTATGAATTATTTGACCAGCTCGGTCATACTCCCCGGGTTTATATTCCCAATCGATTTGACGAAGGCTACGGGCTCAACGTTGAAGCCATCCAGCAGCTCGCTTCCGAAGGCATCGATCTCATCATCACCGTCGATTGCGGCATTCGTGCACTGGAAGAGGTTGCGCTTGCCAAACAGTTAGGGATGAAAGTGATCGTCACTGACCATCACCTTCCAGGGAAAGACCTGCCATCTGCCGATGCTGTGATTGACCCGCACCAGGCTGGGGATCCCTACCCTTACAAGATGCTGGCTGGGGTTGGGATGGCTTACAAAATCGCCAAAGCTTACCTGCTGACCTATCCGGACCCAAATATTGATTTTCACCAATGGCTTGACCTTGTCAGTATCGGAACCGTGGTGGATATCGCCCCGCTGGATGGCGAAAATCGTGCCCTGGTCAAAGCTGGTATGCAGGCAATGCGTTCCACTCACAGACAGGGTCTCTATTCTTTGATCCAGACTTCCGGGATCAAGATCGATCAACTCAACGCCGGGCATCTGGGTTTTGGGATTGGTCCCAGGCTGAACGCTGCCGGACGGATGGACTCAGCCCTGGCTGCTTTTGAACTGCTGACCACCAAAGATCTTTTCCGCGCCGGCGCGCTTGCCCAACAGCTGGACAACTACAATAGCCAGCGTAAAGATATCATGCACGCCATCCAGGACAGGGTCGTTGCCGAAGCCAATGCCGCTGACCCCAACACCCCTATCATCATTTCGGTTTCAGAAGATTATGAAGAAGGTGTCGTTGGTCTGGCAGCCGGTCGTGTTACCGAAGGTTTTTACAAACCTGCGATTGTTGGTCGTATCGAGGATGGGATGGTCAAAGCCTCCTGTCGAACGATCCCTGAGTTCAATATCGTGGAAGCGCTGAACCAGTGCGCAGATCTCCTGGATCACTACGGCGGTCATGCCATGGCAGCCGGTCTTAGCCTTGAAGTTGGACAACTGGAAACCTTCACCGAACGGATAACAAAAATCGCCCGCGAACGTTTATCCGGAATGGAACTGGCTCCTGAATTATCGATCGATTATGACATTTCTCTAGATCGCCTTAAGCCTGAACATATACCGGGAATACTCTCTGACATCGCCCAGTTGGAACCGACCGGAACCAACAATCCGGACGCCTTGTTTTGCAGCCGGAACTGCAGGGTTGCCAAAGCCTACGCTGTTGGTGATGGGCGGCATTTGAAACTGACGCTTGGTTCAGGACTTCATCAGTTTGACGCGATTGCCTTCAACCAGGGTCACTGGATGCAGGATATGCCGGCATACGTTGATATTGCCTATACCTTTGAGATCAACAGCTACCAGGGCAGACAGTCGCTGCAATTAAACGTAAAAGACATCAAGGCGTCTGAACAATCGTAAAAAGAGCTGTTTACCTAGGGTCTGGAAGG
>CAZYIJ010000061.1:0-11793 GCA_964647425.1 uncultured Anaerolineaceae bacterium | reverse complement strand
GCTTTCAGTTATGGCACCACCACCATGGAAGCCAAAACTGGTTATGGGCTGGACCTTGAAAACGAGTTCAAGCAGCTGGAAGCCATCCTGCTGCTTAATCGCATTGGTCCACTTGAAGTTGTGCCCACTTATATGGGCGCGCACGCTATTCCCAAGGAATACAATGGCAATGCTGCCGCTTACACTGACTGGCTTTGTGAAACCGCGTTGCCAGAAACCAAAAAGTGGTGGCTGGAGCATGCACCGGATCAGGATCTGCCCTTTGTGGACGTTTTTTGTGAAAAAGGCGTTTTCGAGTTAGAAGATACCCGCCGAATCCTGGTCAAAGCCGCACATCTGGGCTTCCCCCTCAAACTGCACGCGGACGAGTTCGAAAACCTGGGCGGTGCCAGCCTTGCTGCTGAACTGGGTGCAGTTTCTGCCGACCACCTGGTCAAAACCTCTCTGGAAGACATTCAAAACCTGTCAAAATCAGAGACTGTAGCAGTATCCTTACCCTGTACGCCCTTTGGGCTGGCTCAAAGCGAATACACGCCTGCCCGTGCCATTATTGAAGCCGACGGCTACCTCGCCCTGGCAACCGACCTTAACCCTGGTACCACCTGGAATGAATCCATGCAATTTATTCAGGCTCTCTCCTGCCGTTACCTGAAGCTCACTCCAGCGGAAGCTCTGGCTGCCTCCACCATCAACTCTGCCAAAGCGATCTCAAAAGACCACCTGCTGGGTTCCATCGAACCAGACAAGCAAGCTGACCTGCTGATTTTTAATGTGGATGACTACCGACAACTTAGCTATCGCTATGGCACCAACCTGGTTGCAACCGTGGTCAAGAAAGGGCAGTTCTACCCAAACCTGTCTTTCTGATAAGAATACATGCGGTTTTCCAATGTGTTTTGCTATCTGTCATTAGCAAAAATCCGGCTTTGCCATCCGTTTAGCAGCATTTTCCTACACTGATATAATCAAAAAATGATCTTTAAACGATCCAAACTATTTCTGCTTTTATTGCTAACTGTGGTCTTAATATGTTTATCTGGCTGCCTGGTAGAAATTGAATACCCTCCCACAAAAACAGTGCTGCCAACCAACCCGCCAACCCTGCAGCCCAGCCCGACCCTTACCCCCAGCTTGACAGCGACTGAAAGCCCTACGCTTACTCCAACTGCCACAGCAACCCCAACCCCTGCTCCAGTGACCTGGACCGTTGGCAAGGGCGATGAGTTGATGGCGATTGCCTTCTTTTACGGCATCACCCTCGACGAGTTGTTGGCCGCCAATCCCTCGGTCACCCCCAACTGGATGAGCGTGGGTACCGTCCTGCAGATCCCAGTCACGCCTACGCCACTGCCAACCAACACACCCACAGCCACCCCCACAAACACACCTGAAACCCTGCCATCCCAAACTGCATCTCCTGGCGCTGCGGTTGAGCTTCAAGGTGAGCCGGCTTGTTACCCTGACCCACTGGGAGGGCTCAATTGCCTGGCACTGATTCATAACCAGGGTGACGAAACCCTGGAAAACCCGGCAGTCTCTTTTATGTTGACATCAAAAGAGGCTGGCTCTGAGAGCGAAATGGTTGTTTTTGCTCCGCTCAATCTTCTGCCTGCCGGCAGCAGTCTGCCAGTGTTAGCATCTTTCCCCGCCCCGGTGCCAGAAGCTTACGATTTGCAGGTGCAGGTTGATTCATGGTTGCCGACCATGCCGGATGATGATCGTTACGCTAAGACGGAAATCTCTGCAAGTCAAATCACGATCTCTGAGGACTACCCCCTTGCATATATTGAAGGCGAGATCAATGTAGAGGCTGACAATCGTGAACTTGCTTCGCTGTGGCTGCTCGCGATAGCCTTTGACGAAGCTGGCAACCCGGTCGGTTTCCGCCGCTGGGAAGCCACCTTACCGCTTACCAATACCCAAAATATTGCTTTTAAGACCATTGTCTACTCCCTGGGTCCTGACATCGACAAAGTTGAATTGATGGCGGAAGCCAGGTTCCAATCTCCGTGAGGCAGCCATGCAATCCGATCTCTTCCCCGACCTCGATAAAAAAACCTATATCATGGGTATCATCAACCTAACGCCTGACAGTTTTTCGGGCGATGGCTTACTGAACCAGGCAGAAGTCGAAGATGCCGCCCTCGAGCAAGCCTTTCGGTTCGTGAAAGATGGCGCCGATGTGCTCGACCTGGGGGCTGAATCGACCCGTCCCGGCGCACTCAAACTGGACGCCAACGAAGAGCTTGAGCGCCTTCTGCCCGCTCTGAGCCTGATTCGAAAAGAGCTGCCCGATATCCTGATTTCTGTTGATACCTACAAGTCAGAGATCGCACGTGCTTGCCTGGGTCGCGGAGCGGACATCATCAATGACGTTTGGGGCTTTCAATATGATCCCGGTATGGCAGCCGTAGTTGCAGAGTTTGACGCGACTGCGGTGTTGATGCACAACCGCGAATCAGGTGCCCGGGCTGTGAGTAGCGACTTAGGTGGGCGCTACGAAGATGTGGACTATGAAGACATTGTCAGTGAGGTGCGTGACTGGCTGGCGAACTCCGTTGAAATTGCCCGTACAGCAGGTGTGAGCGATGACAAAATCATTCTCGACCCCGGCATCGGCTTTGGTAAGACGATTGACCAAAATCTTTATCTGCTAAAACACCTGGATGCCCTTGCAGAGCTCGACTTCCCGATCCTTCTGGGCGTTTCACGAAAAGGCTTTATCGGTCACACCCTCAATCTGCCACAAGGAGAAAGGTTGGAGGGCAGCCTGGCAGCCAATGCCTGGGGAATAATGATGGGCGCTTCCATCCTGCGGGTTCACGATGTCAAGGAAACCGTACGCCTGGCATGCATGCTGGACGCCATCCGCAACGCAAGGTTGTCGATTTAGCAACATGTCGGGCGAGACGAAGTGCCCGTAGGATGTTGGAAGCGCTACGACCTATCTTTATCAAAAACGCTAACATGCTTCCAATCCACCAAAAGGCAATTCACCGTTTAACTGATCGTTACACCAGGCGGATTGAGGACCAAAAAATATTCCGATATTCATAGGTTAGAAGGTCCTCAATCACGCCCAACATGGGAAAATGTCTCTAATTACGGAACTTGGAAGAGCCTTTTTCGTCTTAATTTCAAGAGAGTGAAACGGTCCTCTTCTCTTTGGAGTTAACATGAAGAAGGCATTCTTTTTCGTTTTTCTGGCACTCGCCGTCGTCCTGGCAGGCTGTCAACCCATTGCACCGACCGATGCCACTGAAATCGACCAATTGAGAGAGCAAAATCAAAGTCTATCGCAGCAATTACTTGAAAGTCAAAGACAGATTCTGGATCTCCAGAGCCAGCTGGATGCCCTGTCCACCCAGGTTGCGCAGCTTCCACCCGCACCGATCCAGGAGGGAACTTTCAATGGGCTGGCGACAGAAATTTTATCGCTGTTAGAGGCAAAAGATTTCGCAGCCCTCGCATCGTTTGTCCACCCCCAGGCTGGCTTGCGTTTCTCCCCCCAGCTTTTCATCCACACGGACACAGACCTGGTTTTCACCCGCGAGCAAGTGGCAAACTTCGCCTCGGATAACAATATTTACACTTGGGGCACGCATGCTGCCAGGGGCAATTTAATTCAAATGAGCGTGGTCGACTATTGGAATGAATACGTAATCCCCTTGATGCCAGACCAGCAATGGCAAATGCTGGTTGCAGGGGAAAAAAGCCCCTCTGGTTCCATCGACAATTTTCTTGAGGTCTATCCACAGGGGAGCTACGTCGATTTTGTAAAGCCCGGCACCCAAGAATTCGGGAATTTGGACTGGCAGCTTTTGCGGCTGGCGTTCCAGCAAGCCACTGATGGGGCGTATTACCTGGTTGGTATCATTCACGACAACTGGGTGCCTTAAGAGTCAAATAATCATTTGAAAAAACATTCTCATTTCTTATCGTAGGGCTGGGGCTCTATTGCCCTGTAAGGGTGACCCCAGCCGCTTTCCTTTAAATCAAATGACTGAATGGTGTAATACAATTTCCTACCCTAATTTTCCTACGCGCATGTTGATCCTTCGATGGAGTGGTAGAGACCATGACAATCTGCATTTCAAATTGATTACCAATCAAAAAGCAACCTTCTGTAATGTTTTTGCTTTTCTGAGACTTAACCATCAGGGATATTGGTAGAACATCTCGCGATGACAGAAATTTTAAAGAAAAAGCCGGGTTCATAAAAGGAGCCCGGCTTACATTTACTTTAGCTAATCTTTACGCTTCGGTGAACTGACCGTCGACAACATCGTCATCGTTTGCGTCGTTCTTAGGCTGACCAGGTTCAGGACCAGCCTGCCCACCAAAACCACCTGCCTGACCGGGGTCAGCAGGACCAGCTTGCTGATAAGCAGCACTGCCGATTTTTTGCATACTTTCCTGCAGCGCATTGCTGGCATTGGTAATGGCGCTCACATCATCACCTGTCAGCGCTCCACGCAAAACCTGGATCTTGGCTTCAGCGTCATTGCGCATGGCTGCATCCACCTTATCGCCTAATTCGCGCAGGGTCTTTTCTGACTGGTAGGCGACACTATCGCCCATATTGCGGGCTTCGATCAGCGCTTTACGGCGGTCATCTTCGGCCTTGTTCTGGTTAGCTTCACGCACCATCCGCTCCACATCGCTCTTATCGAGGTTGGTCGAGGCTGTAATGGTAACTTTTTGCTCCTTGCCACTGGCTTTGTCTTTGGCTGTCACGTTCAAGATACCATTGGCGTCAATGTCAAAGGTGACCTCAACTTGGGGAATACCACGAGCCGCCGGTGGAATACCATCCAGTCTGAAGCGACCGAGCGTGTTGTTATCGCTTGCCATCGGGCGTTCGCCCTGCAACACGTGGATATCAACAGCAGTCTGGTTGTCTTCAGCAGTGCTGAAAACTTCCGTCTTCTTGACCGGAATGGTGGTGTTGCGTTCGATCAGTCGGGTCATCACACCGCCCAGGGTTTCAAGACCCAAAGAGAGCGGGGTCACATCCAGCAACAGCACGTCTTTCACATCGCCAGCCAGTACGCCGCCTTGAATAGCCGCGCCAACTGAAACGACTTCGTCAGGATTGACGCCTTTGTTGGGCTCTTTGCCGTTGGTCATTTTCTTGACCAGTTCCTGTACCATAGGCATACGAGTAGAACCTCCCACCAGCACAACTTCATCGATCTTATCAATGGTCAGGTTGGCATCCTTCAACACTGCGTCAAAGGGTTTGCGGGTCCGCTGGAGCAGATTTTCCGTCATTTGTTCAAACTTAGCCCGACTCAGCTTGAGCAGCAAGTGCTTGGGTCCGCTGGCGTCAGCAGTGATATAAGGCAGGTTGATCTCAGTCTCCAATACGGAGCTTAATTCAATTTTCGCCTTCTCAGCCGCTTCGCGTAAACGCTGAAGAGCCTGGCGATCTTTACGCAAGTCAATGCCTTGATCTTTCATAAATTGGTCAGCCGCCCAATTGACAATCTCGTTATCCCAGTCGTCACCGCCCAGGTGTGTATCACCATTGGTGGCCTTGACTTCGACCACGCCGCCGCCAACTTCCAACAGAGAAACATCAAAGGTACCGCCACCCAGGTCAAAGACCAGGATGATTTCGTTGTCTTTCTTCTCCAACCCATAAGCAAGGGCAGAGGCAGTCGGCTCGTTGATAATGCGCATAACTTCCAGTCCGGCGATCTTGCCGGCATCTTTGGTAGCCTGGCGCTGACTGTCGTTAAAATACGCCGGCACAGTGATGACTGCCTGGTTTACTTTCTCTCCCAGGTAGGCTTCGGCGTCAGTTTTCAATTTGCCAAGAATCATGGCAGAAATTTCCTGTGGGGTGTACGTCTGACCGTTGACGGGCACTTCAATGCGTGCGTCACCGGTAGGTCCTTCAACCACTTTAAAGGAAACCATCTCACGTTCTTGTCCGACCTCGTCATATCGACGCCCCATAAAGCGCTTGACAGACGAAATCGTGTTCTCAGGATTCACCACAGCCTGTCTTTTGGCAGTAGTTCCAACCATGCGTTCACCATTCTTGTTAAAGGCAACCACCGATGGCAATAAACGTGAACCTTCAGCAGTTGTGATCACAACTGGCGATCCACCTTCAATAACGGACACGACGCTGTTAGTTGTTCCCAAGTCAATTCCAATAATTTTTCCCATATTTCACTCCTATATGCATAATTGCATTCTTCTAGTTTTTATATAACTAAACTATACCGAAGGATTGCAAGAGAAATGTTAATATCAGGTTGGAAATTTGTTTATGAAGGGTCCAGTTTTATTGCTGCAGGACCATTTGCCAAAATTCAGTGAGAATGAGAAGATAATTGTTCAACATGGTATAGCATCGGAGGGGCTGAAGCCCCTCCGCTTGTGTTTCATAGGAAGTAATAGTTTAAAAGCTGTTTGTCATCCTGAGCCTCTTTTGCGAAGGATCCTTGCACTATTCGCGGCAAGATTCTTCGCTTCACTCAGTATGACAAGGAATTAAACTTCTTCCAGTGCTTTTTCCCAGGCTCCAATCACTTTTCGATTGCGCTTCTCAAGTGTCTGGGTCATACGCTGGATCTTGCTAACGATCTCCTCAACCTCCCACCCGTTTTTCGCAATGGTTATTTTCACAGCTGTGAGAGTGAGCGGTGTCAGCTTGGATTGCGCCAGCATATCCACCAGGTGCCAGGGTGAGTGGGCATCCCTTAAAACCTCCTCGGTAATGTTTTCCAACACACCCAGCACTTCTTCCATCATGCGTTGACCGGTCTGCAAATCGGCGGCCTCAATGTAAACCCGGTTGATCGGTTCTGTACCAGAAGCGCGCATTCGCAGGTAATAATGGTCGTCGCCGCTCTCATCCGATAGCTGCATCTCCACCAGTTCGTAACGAATGCCGCCCAGATAATCGATCTTGAGCCCCGCAACTTCCAAATCAAAATCTGCCACGGCAGAGGGCATGTCAAGGTAGTAATCGATAAAAGCTTCTTTTGCTTCCAGCGGCGCGTCCACATCAGCACGTCCGGCATGGGAATAGGGGTCGTCCGATGTGCCATAAGATGGCCACAAACCAGGCAGGTGGGTCAGTTCGTCCCAAATCTCCTGCAAACTGTGCAATGGGTTGACTTCGCGTGTGCCGTAGTAGGCGATCATATCAAGAATCAACAGGTTTGCCCAGGGACCGTCCTTGTCGGTCACGTGTCCACGGGTAGTGAGACCGCTCGATTCTTCCCCTCCGATCAAGATTCGGTCACGCCAGTCATCAGGCAGTTCTTTTAAGTTATTGTAGGCATTGTCAGTTCGTCGAATTTCTTCGATGTATTTGATCCCAACCGGAACAGCAAAAGCATTTTTTAGGGCGCGGGTGGCAATGTCGCCGTGGCGCGCTTTATAGATCTTTTGACCAATATAGCCTGGCAAAGCTCCCGCCGCAGGTTTGTTTACATCATTGCCCGGAATCATCCCCGCCAGCACTTCGATCAGGGGTGAACCGGTCTGTGTGGCAATCACCCGCCCTGTCCAGCCGCGGTCAACACCCAGATAGCGGATCAACATCGGTAAGATCTGGTTTGGGCGGAAGTAAACTCCACCTTTATCAACAATGCCAAAACGATCGGCGTCCGTGTCCATGCCCATACCAACCTGAGCACCGGTCTCGACTACGGTTTGTTTGAGCAGCCAGTTGAAAGGTTCTTCCGGGTTGGCATAATCCTGCCCGCCCAGGTCCGGGTCAACTTCCGCATGCACCACCGTGTAGCGTACGCCTGCTTCGCCGATCAGGCGGGTTAGGTAGCCGCGACCAGAGCCATGCATCTCATCTATCACGACCATTTTGTCCGAGAAATAGCGCCTGATGCGGTCAAAGTCGACCGGTATGCGGGCATTGCCGTTGCCATTGTTCTTGACCCAGTCCACATAGCTGTCCAGGGGGTCAAAACCCTGCACCAGTCCGCGCGCGCGGGCTTCTTCCACGTCCGCTTGCCCACCTGCTTCATCAATCAGTTGCAGTTCGTTGATGCGGAAGGCGATAAAATCGGTCACATTGGTCGGAGCCGGGTAGCCCAGGCGGGGGTTGAACTTGATTCCCTGCCATTCAGGTGGGTTATGGCTGGCAGTTGCGATGATAAGACCAGCAATTTCATCCTCAGGTACTACTTCGGTCTCATAGTACGCCAGGGCGGGCGTAGCCACGTCCCGATCGCCAATATGCAGACGAAAACCGTTTGCCAGGCAGGTTTCGGCTGCCCAGCGTGTAACAACATCGGAATTCCGGCGGGTATCATGCCCTAATACTACGATCCTGCCTGAAAGATCCTCTGCGCCAACGAAAGCAGGCACATTCTTATTATTCATGAAGTCACAGACTGCCTGGACCACCTGGCGGGCACGGGTTTCGGTAAAATCATTACCCCAGCGCGCGCGTACACCCGAAGTGCCGAAGCGCAGGTATTTACGGTCATAAATCTCCCGCAAAAGTCCCTTTTTACCCGCCAACCCCAACAAAATTGGGTCAGCCGTCCGCAGACGAAAAGCATAGAGTCGTTCAAAAATATTACCGATCTGGATCACGCGGTAAGGCATAAATCGGTCCGGGTCTACCTGGTCATTCATGCTTTCCAGCAGTGGTGTAATTTCCCAGTTGATATCTTCTCTCAGGCAATCAAAAACGGGGTTCTGAAGATAGTGCTTAGCCAGTTCTATTGCTTTCCGCCGTAAATCACCTGAAAGAGGGATGTACTCATTTTCAATTTGCCGTTGATAAGAGATGCCCTTCTCGTCCTTGCCCTTAAATAGCTCTAATCTACCCTGGGTGCCGGTTGCTGCCACTGTCAGAAGCAGGCTGAAAATCCGGGAAGACAAGACCAGCTCATTCTCAACCAATTCCGGTTCCTCAAGCAGCAGTTCTTTAACCTCATCCAAAAACACTGACATTGCTGCAATAGCTGGCTGCCAGGTTTCCGGCTTGTCTGCCACCATCAGGTCGCGATTCAAGCGATTAAATTGAACAGCAAGTTGAGATTTATAGTTTTGTGTAAATTGAGTCATTGGCAAAGTCTCCTTGATTTTTTTGGTTTAAGGTCTGGGCATCAGACCGCCCTGGCTGACGTTCAGAACCTCGATTTTTGCGCCAGCTGGCGTATTGGTGAGTTCCTGGATCAGATCGCAGATCTCCCAGGCAACCCTGACCACATCTTGCGCGCTGCTGCGCTGATCGGCTTCAAGCATCAGCCGATATTTTGGTTCAGTTCCTGAATAACGTGAGTTCCACTGCACCAACCCCGGCAATTCTTCTTTCATATGCTCAAGACGTTCCTGAAAACCGGGCAGTGTCTCTAAATCGATCTTGGAAGCAACATTACAGGATGCCACAACCTGGTTGAATTTTTCGATGCGTTTTGCCAGTTGCGATAGGGTTTGTCCGGGCGTTTCGGTTAGCAATTTTAAGATAAAAAGAGCCGTGCGGATGCCATCACCGGTACGGTGATTTTCGTCCAACAGGATGATATGACCCGATTGCTCACCACCCAAGCCAAGCTTGCCGTCCGCTTGGTATTGTTCAGACAGGGCAATCAGTTCTTCGGTGACATATTTGTCCCCAACTGGGGTTTGTATCAGAGTAAATCCTTTTTGATCCGCAAACTGCCGCAAAGCGCCGTTAGCCATGACCGTGGTTACCATCGCATCCCCTAAAAGCCGGTTTTGCGCGTGCAGTTCCTCCGCCAGCAGAGCAAGCATATGATCCCCATCGATCAGATTGCCTTGTTCATCCATCATGATCACCCGGTCGGTATCACCATCGAAGGCAATTGCCAGATCCGCTTTTTCTTCAGCTACGCGTGCTGCCAGGACTGCGGGTTTGGAGCGCATAAATTCTGACCCTGAATCAACGTTGATATGGAACCCATCATTTTCAGTATGGATAGCAACGAGGTTCGCACCCAGCCGTCTGAACACCTCTGGCCCGGCTTTCCAGGCGGCACCGTTGGAGCAATCCATCAGGATGGTAAGGTTGCTCAGGTCCAGTCCTGGAACAGTCTCATATAAATCGTGCAGATATGTTTCGAAAAGATGAGGGCTTGCCTCACCAAGACACTCGTCGTCAAAATCGGACCTTTCTTCGCTGATTAAGACCAGGTTCTCTTCGATTGCCTCTTCCTGTTCTTTGGACAATTTCATACCTTCGCTATTAAGGAATTTGATCCCATTTTCAGGAGCAGGGTTATGGGAGGCTGAGATCACCGCGCCAGCGTTTGCACCCACAAAATGGGTCAGATAGGCAATTCCGGGGGTGGGGATAATGCCAAGGTCCAACACGCGTGCACCGCTTTCCTTCAAACCAGCTGCCAGGGCCCGTTGTAAAACCGGACCTGAAGTACGTGTGTCTCTGCCAATCACAAAAACACTCTGATCTTTAGAGTCATCTCTCAATGCCTGACCTGCAGCTAATCCAAGGCGGTAAACAAACGCTGGCGTCATTGGCTCTTCGCCAAAGGTTCCACGAATTCCATCGGTTCCAAAATAACGATTTGGGGTCATAGGCTGTCCTGTTTCTCTAATTATTCGATTACGATATCTGCCACAACTGGCAAGTGGTCTGAAACACTGTGTGCCAGGTCCGAATCGATTACATGCGTCTTGTAGCTGATCAAACGCCTGGCAGGGAAGAAGAAGATATGATCAACAGCACCAGCACTTCCATGAGTTGGGATATCTTCGGCAGGGGCGAGATGCACAAATTGATGATCTCGCACAAGCATATCTTTTAGCGAATATTCACCAATTTCAGCATTGAAATCTCCCATCAGGATCAGAGGGTGGCTCGGGTCAAGAACATGTTCTTCGACCAAACCCAGCACGCGGCTGATCTGCTGTGAACGGGTGAGCCTGGCGGCATCCACCACTTCGGACCAAACGTGATCTCCTCTCTCACCAACCAGCGTGGTCAAGTGAAGATTCATCACAAAGGGGTAAGGATCCTGTTTCAAACGAGTCAGGATGACATAGCGCGGATCAGTATCCCGGGATCCTTCGTAACTCAGGGGCAGGAAAATTGGCACATTACGGGGAACACCTTCTTTGGCTGGGTTGCCTAAACGGGTAAAAGCTGTGTGAGAAAAAACAGCATTCCCTTTAGACCAATCCCACCAGTCGTTAAAAAGACCGCTGATCATAAGGTCTTTCTTGACTTGCATATGTTTTTTCATCGAAAGCGTCTCGCCATAAAAGCTGTAATCAAAATTGCCGTCGATCTTCAAACGCTCTACCATGCTGTGAAATGTGCCATCGGCATCAATGTATTGAGCAACCTCCTGCACACCGAGAAAATCAGGGTTGATATCGTTTACCAATTGAGCCAAAGCCTGGGCTTTTCCTGTTGATTTTTCTGGTGATCCCGTAAAATTCTTTACACCACCACCGAGATTTAGTGTCATGACGCGCAATTTAAGCATAGTGTCTCCAACAGCTTTTTTGTAGAGCTGAATTATACCAACCATCTACTCGACCGAAGTCGAATGCAATTCATTGCCTGAAATCAGGACGAATATGGCAGCTCAATGATAAACTCGGCACCACTTTCAGCAGAATTTTGAGCATAAAGTTTGCCCCCATGCGCTTCAACAATACCCTTCGAAATAGTCAGCCCTATTCCAAGCCCTTCCGGGGCTCCTTCTCCGACGGGAGCCACCCGATAATAACGGGTGAAAATTGTTTCCAATTTATCTTCCGGTGTAAGAGCAACATGATAATGTCCTAAAGTAGCAAAATAGAAATGTCCTAATT